>CAYSHQ010000118.1:0-6688 GCA_964430835.1 uncultured Lentisphaerales bacterium | reverse complement strand
AGTTTCTTCAATGGCAAATCCACCAAGCCGTATGCCGGCGAGGATCAGGTGGAAGTGCCATCCCAGTTCGATCCGGCGACGTTGGCCGACCACCCGGAGATGGAGGCGTACAACGTCACGGATGCGCTGCTCAAGCGCTTGGAAAATAACCCGTACGCGTTTGTCGTGGTCAACTACGCCAATGGCGACATGGTCGGGCATACCGGGGTCTTTGACGCGGCCCGTCGCGCAATCGAGGTGGTGGACACGTGTGTCGGGCGGCTGGTGGAGCGATTGCTGGAACTGGACGCGCACATCCTGATCACGGCCGACCACGGCAACTCCGAGCAGATGCGCGATTATGTGACGGGCATGGTGAAGACCAGCCATACGCTGTATGAAGTCGAGTGCATCTATGTGGCGCGTGACAGTGCGGGTGTGCCGCTGGTGGCACACGGCAAGCTGGCGGACATTGCGCCCACGGTGTTGCAGTTGCTGGGGTTGACGGTGCCGGCCGATATGACGGCGGAGAATCTGGTGGTCGGGCGTCCCGCTTGGGAGCATCCGGCCAAGGTGCGGTAATTAAGCCGGTACGAACCCGCGGGCTAGAACGTCATGAGGCAGGGATGGATATTTCGGGCGGCGTTGCTGCTGGCTGCGTTCCCGGCCTGCGGGTTACAGGTTTATAATAACTTTTACAGCCCGCGCAATCCGGAGCGCGAGGCGCGTTCCAGTACGCGGTATATTATCCTGCATACTACGGAGGCGCCGGGCAGCAGTGCGCTGCCAAAATTGAGCGCGTGCGGCGAAGCCAATTTCGGTGTGGATGTGGATGGGCGCATCTATCGCATTGTGGATCATCGGCGCACGGCGTTTCATTGCGGCCGCAGTATGTGGGATGGGCATGCGAACATCGACGAGTGCGCCATCGGCATCGAGGTGGTGGGGTATCACAATCGTGAGAGCACGGTGGCCCAGTACCGGTCGCTGGCGGCGCTGCTGAAGGAGTTGAAATTCCGATATCGCATTTCGGATGAGCGGGTGCTGACGCATTCCATGGTGGCGTATGGCGCACCGAATAAGTGGATTACGCGCAGTCACCGCGGACGGAAGCGCTGTGGCATGCTCTTTGCCCGCGCGAATGTGCGGCAGAAGTTACAGTTGTCGGGTAAGCCGAGGTGCGACCCGGACGTGCGGGCCGGGCGCCTGATCAATGGCGACATGTACCTGGCGAATCTGCTGTATGGCAACGCGCCGGAGCAGGCGCGCCTGCTGGCGCAGGCCGCGCCGACGGCTTCCTCCGTGGTATCCGCGAAGCTTTCCGTCTGGGACATCGCGCGCGATGCCTACCGGCGGAGCGATACGATCTATGTCTATCCGGATGGCACGCGCCGGGCCGGTAATCAGATCCGGGATTGGAAGTCTGTGCCGCTTGGTACCAAGGTGCAGGTGGCGGATGCGAGTCCGGCGGCAGATGCGAGTTCGACGGCGGATGAGGTGCAGGTGATTGGCGTGGATGGGTCCACGGCCGCGGAGATTGCCGGGGATGAGGCGTGGGATGCCTCCACGCTCTATCTTTTCCGCGATGGCCGGTATCTGCGCGGTTCCCAACTGCCCGTGCCCGTCCGTGCGCGGTTGCCGGTTGGAACCCGCATGCTGGTGGGGTATTCGGTCATTGGGCCGGCTGCGGCGGCGCAGCGTGCGCAGGAGTTGTGCGGCAATCGCTGGCGCCTGCCGGATACCTTCTACCTGCTGGGGGGCGGGGTGTTGCGCAATGGGCGTGAAATTGGTAGCGGTCTGTTGGACAAGGGTGCGGTGGTCTTCTATCGCAATTGAACGGTCTAATCTGCTGCCAAGCAACAGGTTGCGGGCAGCGTGAAAATCTACCATATTTTGTGGTTGCGTTTGGTCGGGCCACAATATATAGATCTTCGCTGCGGCTATTCCTGCCGCCAGTTCTTTTTACGTGTGAGTACGGGGGCATCTGCGGGGCGTGCGCGTCTACGGGGTTTTACACCAGTCTGTAGGGTAAGTATTGGCAGTGGTCTGCCTTTTTTAGGCAGGTGTTTTTTCGGCAAGGGGAATCGGCATGAAGGATCATGGGGTAACGGCCATACCGGCTATTGGCAACCTGCGCAAACGGGATGGTCGTGAAGAACGGTTCGACCCGGTCAAGATTACGAAGGCGATACAAAAGGCGGGGCAGGCCACCGGGGAGTTCGGGGTGGAGGAGGCGCGGCATCTCACGATCCGTGTGCTCAGCCTGCTGCAGGCGTTACAGGATGCGCTGCCCATGACGGTTGAGAATGTGCAAGACGTCGTGGAGGAGGTTCTGCTGAACTCGCCGTACCGTCGCACGGCTAAGGCCTATATCATCTACCGTGACCAGCATGCGCGCATGCGCGAGATGGTGCAGAAGGCCGACGTGGACCTGATCGACCGGTATCTCGGCCGGCTCGACTGGCAGGTCAAAGAAAACAGCAACATGGCGTATTCGTTGCAGGGGCTGAATAACTACATTTCGAGCGAAGTAAGCAAGATCTACTGGCTGAATAAGATTTATCCGGCGGAGATCCGCGAGGCGCATGATAATGGTGCGCTGCATCTTCACGACCTGGGCTTGTTGAGCGTCTATTGTGTGGGGTGGGATCTGCAGGATTTGTTGCGCGTGGGGTTCCGGGGGGCGGCTGGCAAGGCCGAGAGCCGTCCGGCCAAGCATTTTCGCACCGCGCTGGGGCAGATCGTCAACTTCTTCTACACGCTGCAGGGTGAGGCAGCTGGCGCGCAGGCCTTCTCCAATTTCGACACGCTGCTGGCCCCGTTTATCCGCTATGACTCGCTGAGCTATGCCGAAGTGCGGCAGGCGCTGCAGGAGTTCGTGTTCAATGTCAACGTCCCCACGCGGGTCGGGTTTCAGACGCCGTTTACGAACCTGACCATGGATCTCAAGGCGCCGTCGACGCTGGCCAATGAGCCTGTCATGATCGGCGGGCAGCAGATGCCCGCGACCTATGGCGAGTTTCAGCCCGAGATGAACCTGCTGAATAGCGCCTTCCTGGAGGTCATGAGCGAGGGTGACGCCAAGGGGCGGGTCTTTACCTTTCCCATCCCCACGTACAATGTGGCCGACGATTTTGACTGGGAGGCGCCCGGCTTGGAACGACTCTGGGAGGTCACGGCTAAGTACGGGATCCCCTATTTCGCCAATTTCGTCAACTCGGATATGAAGGTGGATGATGCCCGGTCGATGTGCTGCCGGTTGCGGCTGGACAAACGCGAACTGGAGAAGCGCGGAGGCGGCCTGTTCGGCGCCAATCCGCAGACCGGATCCATCGGCGTGGTGACCATCAATATGCCGCGCATCGGGCATCTGGCGAAGGATGAGGCGGATTTCTTCGCTCGTCTGGACCGGCTGATGGGGGTCGCCCGCAATAGCCTGGAGATCAAGCGCAAGGTGCTGGAGCAGTTCACGGAGCAGAATCTCTACCCGTACACCAAATACTATCTGCGCAATGTGAGGGAACGGCATCAGAACTTCTGGCACAACCACTTCTCCACGATCGGGTTGGTGGGAGGCAACGAAGCCGCGCTCGCGCTGATCGGCAAGGGCGTCGGCACGCCGGAAGGGCAGGCGTTTGCCGCACGGGTGCTGGACTTCATGCGCGACCGGCTCGCTGACTATCAGGAGGAAACCGGCAATTTCTACAATCTGGAGGCGACGCCCGCCGAGGGGACCAGTTACCGGTTGGCCAGGCTGGATCGCAAGCTCTATGGCAGCATTGCAACCGCCGGTGGCCCGGATGCCGAACCGTTCTATTCCAATTCCACGCAACTGCCGGTCAATTACAGCAGTGACATCCTGCAGGTGTTGGATCTGCAAGATGAGTTGCAGAAACGCTACACGGGCGGCACGGTGCAGCATATCTTCCTCGGCGAGGCCGTCAGTGACCCGCAAGCCGTCCGGAACTTCGTGCGCATGGTTTGCCAGCGGTATCACCTGCCATATTTTACGTTGACGCCGACTTTCAGTGTCTGTCCTGCGCATGGATACCTGCGCGGCGAGGTGCGGCAATGTCCCGATTGCCACAGCGAAACCGAGGTCTACTCGCGGGTGGTGGGGTACCTGCGCCCGGTACAGCAGTGGAACGAAGGGAAGCAGGCCGAGTTTGATCAGCGCTGCAAGTTCCAGGTTGAGGTGGGTGACGTTTCGTGAGGATCGGTGGGTTTGTGCCGCTCAGCCTGTGTGATTTCCCCGGGAAAGTCGCGGCGGTGGTGTTTACGCAGGGGTGCAATTTCCGTTGCCCGATTTGCCATAATGGGCACCTGTTGGAACGGCATGCGGACGGGGTACAAGAGGAAGAGGCCGTGCTTGCGCGGATCCGGGATCGTCGGCTGCACCTGGAGGGCGTGGTGGTTACGGGCGGCGAGCCTACCGTGCAGGGGGACCTGCCACAGTTCCTCTGGCGGTTGCGGGCGTTCGGGCTGGCCGTGAAACTCGACACCAACGGGTCGCAACCGGATGTCCTGCAGGCCCTGCTGGCGGAGCGACTGGTGGATTATATCGCCATGGACGTCAAGGCACCCTGGGACCTGTACGAACGCTTGGTGGGGCAGCCCTGCGATACGTGGCTCTTACAGCGCAGCATGCGGCTGATTGCACAGAGCGGGGTGCCACATGAATTCCGCACGACCCGCGCGGACACGCTGCTCTCCGCTGCGGATTGCTCTCGGATCATGGGGCAGATACCGCCCGGCAGTCCGCACAAGTGGCAGCGGTTTCGCCCGGAATACAGTCTGGACACGGCGTTGCGTGCGGCAGGGCCAGGCATAATAGTATAAATTGCTGGATTCCCTGTTTGCAGCCAGCCTGCAGATGCGCTACGATACCCACCATTGCCGGGATCGGAGGCACCAGTTGCAAGGGTGCGCCGCACTTGTCCGGGCGTGAGTTGCACAGCAAGGCACGGAGGACCATGGAATGAAGAAGCTATTGGCCGGTCTGGTTATGGTTGGTTGCATGGTCAGCAGCGCGTGGGCGCAGGAAACCTGGCCGGTGGATGTCGCCTTTTTGGACTGGTATTATCGTCCGGCCGATGTGGCAGGTTTGCGCGTGGGTATCCCGTACGGGGTCAATGATTCCGTCACCGGCCTGGATGTCGGCCTGTGGGGGAAGTCCGATTACGCCTGGGCCTTGCAAGTCAATGTCCTGCATAACAAGGTGCGTGACGAGATGGGGGGGATCCAGGTCTCGGCACTCAATGACGCCGGTCACCTGGCCGGTATACAAATCGGGCTTTGGAATTGTGCCCCCAGCATGGACGGGATGCAGTTAGGCTTGCTGAATCTGGCCGATGAGGCCGAAGGGTTCCAGATCGGGCTTGTGAACCGGGCGGAACTCCTGCATGGGTATCAGATCGGACTGTTCAATATTATTCGTGAATCCTCCGTGCCGTTCGCGCCGTTTATCAACTTCCAGCTCTAACCCTACGAACACAAACGATTCCTGCCAACGGTCGCGGACCTCGCTGGGGCTCGCGGCCGTTTTGATTATACGCCATGAAAATCAAACCTTTCGCTGCTCTTCGTCCCGTGTCGGCGCGTGCCGCCGCGGTCGCTGCTGTGCCGTACGACGTGGTCGACACCGCGGAGGCGCGCGTCCTGGCAGCCGGGAATCCGGATAGCTTCCTGCATGTCTCCCGCCCCGAGATTGACCTGCCGGACAGCATGGACATCTATGATGATGCCGTGTACGCCCAGGGCGTGAAGACCTTCCAGGCGATGCAGGCGCAGGGCGTACTGATCCGTGAGGCGGGCGAGCATCTCTATGTCTACCGGCAGATCATGGGGACGCATAGCCAGACCGGCCTAGTGGTCTGCTGTCACATTGACGACTATGCCCAGGATATCATCCGGAAGCATGAGAAGACGCGCAAAGACAAGGAGGATGATCGCACCCGCCACTGTCTTGAACTGAACGCCAACTCCGGGCCCGTCTTCCTGACATACCGGGGTGTCGCGACGGTGGATCGTTTGGTTGCGGAGACGATGTCGGGTGCACCGGTGTACGACTTTACGGCCGTGGATGGGATCCGGCATACGGTGTGGCGCGTGGATGGTTCGGCCCAGCCTTGGGTGCAGGCGTTTGCCACTGTGCCGCATTGCTATGTCGCCGATGGCCATCACCGGGCGGCTGCGGCCGCTCGCGCGGGGCGTGTGCGGCGCGAGGCCAATGCCAACCATACGGGCCACGAAGAGTATAACTGGTTCCTGGCGGTCCTCTTCCCGGCCGCACAACTGCGTATCCTGCCCTACAACCGGTGTGTGACAGATCTGCAGGGGCTGACGGCGGAGGCCTTCCTGCAGCGCGCAGGGGAGATCTTTACCTGCACGCCGGTGGACGGCGCGGCCCCTGCTGGTCCGCGGCAGGTGCACATGTACCTGAATAAGCGCTGGTACCGCCTCTCCTGGCCGGAATTGGCTGGCTGTGATCCGGTTGGCCGGCTCGACGTGAGCGTGCTGCAGGATAAGCTGCTGGCGCCGGTGCTGGGCATTGCCGATCCGCGCACCAGCACCCGCATCCATTTTGTCGGAGGGATCCGCGGGACCGCGGAACTGGTCAAACGCGTGGACGAAGGACGCGATGCCGTGGCCTTCTCCATGTATCCGGTCAGCGTGGAGCAGATGATGGATATCGCGGATGCTGGGCAGA
>CAYSHQ010000117.1:0-6699 GCA_964430835.1 uncultured Lentisphaerales bacterium | reverse complement strand
GATGAGCTGAGCCTGCTCCTGACAACCACCTGCTTCCAGCCTGAGACCGCTGCCCAAGCGGGCAACGAACGACTACTGGCCCTTGAGAAAAAAGCTCAGTGGAGCGAAGCGCTAGCCATGGAGCTGCGCACCGCGTCCGCCAAGACCGAGACCTTGAACACGGAGTTAGCCGAAAGCCGCAAGCGCGCCGCCGAACTGCGCGCCAAGCTCACCTTCCTGCAGAGTTGTACGAACGATCTGGAAAAGAAGGTGGCAGACCTCAGCAACAAGGTGGAGCCTCTGCAGGACACCATGCGCATCTTGCGCTCGGGCAATTACGACTACTACAGCGTCCGGCGCGGCGACACCTGCCAATCCATCGCCGCACAACCCTCGATCTATGGCGACGAATCGAAACACGTCCTTATCCGGCAGGCCAATCGCGGACAGGTGGCGGATCTTGACCATCTGGCACCCGATGAACTGCTCATCATTCCCCGCCCAAAAGGAAACGCCGTCCCATGAACGCTAACCCCAGCCCCAGAGTGCTGCTGCTGGAAGACGACCCGCTCGCCGCCTGGACCGGACGCCGGATCCTGGAGCAGATGGGTTGCCGGGTCAGCGACGCGGATTGCTGCCAGGCCGCCGAAGAGGCGTGGCTCTCCAATCCTTTCGACCTGATCATTGCCGATCATCGTCTCCCCGACGGCTTCGGCGTGGAACTGATTGCCCGCATGCGCAGCATCGGGCGCACCACGCCTGTCATCTGCCTGACGGCCGAGTCCGAAGTCATCTCCGCGCAGGAACGCGAGCAGTTGCAGATCAGCGCCGTGGTGGGCAAGCCCATCCATCTGGAGACCCTCCGCGCCGCCGTGACCCAGGCCGCCAGCGCCACCGCCCGTCCCCCCGCCCCCCTGGTCACACCTGCCACGCGCCGCACCATCGGCCACTATGAACTCTTCCCCTGCCCGGCCTGCCTAACCCTCGCAGATCTGCAGCAGATCCGCCCGGCCACGGGGCGGCAAAACTGGGTCGCCCTCGATCTTTCGACCACCACGCAGATCGTCCCCGACACACGGGCGTTCCTGCTCGAAATGGCCAGCGCCCTGCAGCGCACCGGTGGACGCTTATGCCTGGCTGGCGTCACCAACGAACTGGCGACGCACCTCCACGACCAGGGACTGGGACGCCACGTGGATATCCTCACCGACCTCGACAGTTTGGAAACCCTGAGCCGCCAACCCACTTCGCCCTGCGAACGGGCCGCACTTATGGACAGCATTGTACTATGAACCGCAAACCCGCAACGATCCCGCTGCACGCGCGCAGGACCACAGCCATCGGCAAAATCTGCCGCCGGCGCCCACTGTACAGGTGACGATATGGACAGCCAAAACATCATCAGCTCCATGGTAAAGAGCCGGGAATGCTGCCGGCGACTCGTGCAGAGCTACGAGGCCGAGCGCAACCGGCGCCAGGCATCCCCGCAGCCCGCCACCAATGTCCCCATGCTGCAGAGCGCCAACCAGACCGCCACCCAGATCCTGACGCACCTGGGCAGCCTGCCCCAGCAACCTTGTGCCACTATGAACGAGGAGACCCGCGCCTACTCGTCCAAGATCCTCAACGACATCCGCGGCCTGCTGGAGAAAGCTATCATGCTCGAACGCGAAATGCGCGTAACCCCCACCAGCCAGCCCCAGGCCGGCAGCCAGGAGGAATTATGATCACCAGCGTAGAACAGGCGCTCGTCGTGGATGACGACTCGCTGATGCGGGACTTTGTGGTGGAAACCCTCTCCCGGCGCGGTCTGCACATTACGCAGGCGCAGAACGGACAGGAAGCCAAACGCCTCCTGGAGGAACGTGAGTTCGACATCGCCTTCATTGACATGAAGATGCCCGGCATGGACGGCATGCAGCTGCTGCGCGCCATGAAGGAGCTCGGCGTCGCCACCCTGCCAGTCATGGTCACAGCCTTTGGCACCGTGGAACGCGCGGTGGAAGCCATGAAGATGGGGGCCTATGACTTCCTGATGAAGCCCTTCTCCCCCGAACAGGTGGAACTCGTCCTGGACCGCGCCAGCGAATGGATCAACATGCGCGCCCAGAATGCCTACCTGCGCGAGGAACTGGGTTGGCAACTGCCGCGTGGCCGGCAGATGGTCGGGCGCTCCCCGTCCATGCGCAAAATGATGACGCAGATCGAGCGCGTGGCCCGTGCCTCCGCCACCGTGCTGATCACCGGCGAGAGCGGCACCGGCAAGGAGCTCGTGGCTCTGGCCATCCACTCCCTGAGTGAGCGGCGCGACAAACCCTTTATCCGCATGAGTTGCGCGGCCGTGCCCAGCACCCTGATGGACAGCGAGCTCTTTGGCCACGAGAAAGGCGCGTTCACCAGCGCCGTCTCCCGGCGACTGGGACGGTTCGAACTCGCCGACGGCGGCACCCTGCTGCTGGACGAGATCGGCGAGCTGGAACTCGCGCTGCAAGCCAAGCTGCTGCGCGTCCTGCAAGAGCGGGAATTCGAGCGTATTGGCGGCACCCGCACCATCCGGACCGACTGCCGCGTGATCGCCAGCACCAATCGCAACCTCGCCGAGTGCGTCAAGAACGGCACCTTCCGCGAAGACCTGTTCTACCGCCTCAACGTCCTGCCCATCCAATCCCCCCCGCTACGCGAGCGCACCGAAGATATTCCGCTGCTCGCCGAGCACTTTTTGGCGCAATACGGCGGACGTCGGGACCGCGCCACCGCCGGCTTCACCCCCGAAACTATGGCCACGCTCTGCGCCTATCCATGGCCCGGCAACATCCGCGAACTGAGCAACGTCATCGAACGCATGAGCGTCCTGGCACCCGACGGACCGTTGGACTGCGACGCCCTCCCCCTCGAAATCCGGGTCACCCCACACGCCACGCGGCACGAGGCCCCACCGCCTCCCCCGGCTGCGCCGCTGCACTTCCAGGCACAGCCCGAACCAGAACCGGCCCGGGTGCAACCCGCAGCTGCTACCCCCGCCCCCCTGCTCTGCCTGGCCGAAATAGAGCGCGACGCCATCCAGCGCGCCCTCCAGCAGACCGGCGGCGCGCGGCAACAGGCCGCCGACCTGCTGGGTATCAGCGTACGTACCTTGCGCAACAAACTCAACCAGTACCGCACCGAGGGCGCCATGGAGCTCGAAGAGCTGCCAGACGATGGCATGCGGGTTGCTTAACATCTGTACAGGAGGCGCTGCACACCCACGTGACGCAGCACAGGACGACACACGATGAAAGCATTCTTCCTGGCAAGTGTGATCTGCGGCCTAGCCTTCAGTGTGCTGGCCGTATGGCTGGCCATCAGCCGCAGACCACTACCTGTGCCAGTGCGGAAGCCACACCCCCCCCCGATGACGGTGGTGCAGCGGCTGGAAACAGATGAGGAATCGCGAAAGATCGTCGACAAATTGATGGAGGACCTGCAGACCGAACGAGCCACCATGCGGAAACGGGAGGCTGAGCTGAAGAGTCGTGAGGAGGCCCTGCGCCAGCAGCAAGAGACCGTGACCCTGTTAAAAACCGACCTGCAACAGTTGCAAGGCAAGATCGACGAGACGGTCGTGCGCACTGCCAAGTCGGAACAGGTCAATCTCAAGCGACTGGCGGAGGTTTACGGGAAAATGGACCCGGACAGCGTCTCCACACTGCTCGCCAAGATGGACACGGAACGAGCCGCCGCCATCCTGCGACTGCTCGGCGAACGTCAGGCTGGTGCCGTCCTCGCCGCCGCAGTGGCCGCCGGCACCAACGGCGTACGAAACGCGGCCGCCTGGTCCGACAGCATCCGCCGCATGGCCAGCGAACAAGGACAACGCAAATGACCCCCCATCGGCAAAACATTCCCGTATGGCTATCCGGATAGGGCGACAGCGACACCCTTACAGACAGACCGCCCGGCGCACAGCCGCCGGACGCACAGGCACAAACGACCACGTTTTTAACAGGAACAACGAAACAGAGTACACCGAGGAGGCATAAGAAGATGAGCGGATCAGCACTTTACACCGGCGTTTCCGGCATGGCCGCGCAGCAACAGCGCATGGATGTCATCGCCAACGACATCGCCAACATGAACACCGTCGGCTACAAGGAGAGCGAGGTGACCTTCCAGGAAGCTCTGGTAGACACCATCAATACGCCCGCCGTGGGCACCCCCGGCCGGCAACTCGGCTTGGGCGTGCGCATGGGCATGACTGCCCGCAACTTCGGCGGTGGTGCCCTCTCCGAGACCGGCATGTCCACCCAGTTTGCCATCCAGGGGCAGGGCTTTTTCGTGGTGCAGGCGACTGACACGTCTGGCGTTCCCACCGGCACAGCCTATTACACTCGGGCCGGCGACTTCACCTTGAACGTGCGCGACGCCGACACCGTCAACCTCATCAACTCGTCCGGATATGCCCTGGTCGGCAACGATGGCTCCGCCATCAACTTGCGGCCTGCGGGTTTGGATCCCAGCGTGTCGGTCACGTCATTCTCGGTTGCCCAAAATGGGGCGATCACCACCTTCCTCTCGAACGGTGACTCCAATGTCGTCGGCACGATCCCGGTGATCCGTTTCATGAATAACAACGGCCTGAGCTCTATCGGCAGCAACATGTATCAGTGGACCGCAGCCGCCGGCGGCACCCAGGATCCCGTCGAGGCCGGTGCCTTGAGTGGCGCTGCGAATAGCCCGGACGTCAACATCGCGCAAGGGTACTTGGAATCGTCCAATGTGGACCTGACCCGGGAGTTCTCGGACCTCATCATTACGCAACGAGGCTTCCAGGCCAACTCCAAGACCATCACCACGGCCGACGAAATGATGCAGACGGTCCTCGGCCTGAAACGGTAATCGATACCCGGTAGGCTACACCGACAGCCCTGGCAGGACCGTCCGTTCTGCCGGGGTTTCGGCTGCCGACCGGCTACCGCACCGCCACCGCACAAGGAGCACCGGATATGGCCGACGAGCAGAAGAAGCACAGTACGCCGGAAAAACGCAACGACGACGAAGGTGCCGCCGCTACGACCACGCCGGCTGCGGAAGCCAAACCGGTCTCCCGCCTGATTCTGGTCTTCGGCTTTCTCGTCATGCTCCTGACCCCGACTGCGGGTTATTTCCTGGCTACACTCTCCATGCCCACGCGCGGCGGCAGCTTACACGAAGAACAAAAGCAGGAGCAACAACACCAAGCCGAGGAAAAGGGGCTGGAGCGGGAGATGTCGTCCGCCGTCTTCCCCATGAACTCCATGCTGATCAACATCGCCGATACGCGGGGGACGCGCATGCTCAAGCTTACGCCCCACCTCCTGCTGCGCGAACCGGGCATGTCTGCCAAGCTCGCCCCCCTCAAGGTGCTGCTCGTGGACGGCATCGCCACCGAGACCAGCAGCAAGACGCTGGACGACTTGGATGGTCCAGCCGGACGGGAAAAAGTGAAGAAAGATATCATCCACCGGCTCAACAAACTACTCGAAGCGCACATGCCCGACCCCGTGGCGGACATCTACTTCGAGGAGTTCCTGATCCAATAAGCCCTTACGCGCCCGTCGGCGCGGCCGGCTTCGGCAGCCCGCGAATCTGAATATGCAGTTCGCGCAGCTGCTTCTCCGTGACCGGCGAAGGGGCGCCCATCATCAGATCCTGGGCCTTCTGGTTCATCGGGAAGGCGATGACCTCGCGGATGTTCTCCGCGCCGGCCAGCAGCATCACGATGCGGTCCACGCCCGGGGCGATTCCGCCGTGCGGCGGCGCGCCATAGCGGAAGGCATTCAGCAGGCCGGAGAATTTCGCCTCCACGTCCTCCTGCGAATAGCCCGCCAGAGCGAACGCCTTGAACATGATGTCCGGCCGGTGGTTGCGAATGGCACCACTGGAGAGCTCCACGCCGTTGCAGACCACGTCATACTGGAACGCCCGGATATCCAGCGGCGGGGTCTTCTCCAGCGCCTCCATGCCACCCTGCGGCATGGAGAACGGATTGTGCGAGAACGCCACGGCATTCGTCTCGGGGTCCAGTTCGTACATCGGGAAGTCCACGATCCAGCAGAAGCGGAAGACCCCCTTCTCAATCAGGTCCAGATCGCGCCCCAGTTTGCCGCGGATATCGCCAGCCATCTTGGCGGCCTTACCGGGCTCATCGCAGACAAAGAACATCACATCGCCATCGCGCATCTCGGCGCAGGCCGCCAGCGCCTCCAGCTCCTCCTTCTTCAGGAACTTCTGGATCGGCCCCTTGACCTGATCGCCGTCCCAGATCAGGTACGCGAGCCCCTTGGAGCCCAGCGACTTGGCATGCTCCACGAGCTTGTCGAAGAAGCTGCGCGGCTGGTTCTTGATCGCGCGCACCGGGATGGCCCGCACCACCGCACCAGCGGCAATGGCACCGGCGAAAGCATTGAAGCCGGAACTGCGGAAAATGGCGGTTACATCGCGGATCTCGATCGTGATGCGCAGGTCCGGTTTGTCACTGCCGTACTTGAGCATGGCTTCGTGATACGGAATGCGCTTCCAGGCCGGAGCATCCACCGCCAGCTTGGAGAAGGAAGTAAAGGTGCTGTAGAGCACATCCTCGACCACGGCAAAGACGTCGTCCTGTGTAACAAACGACATTTCCATGTCGAGCTGGTAGAACTCACCCGGCGAACGATCCGCGCGGGCATCCTCATCGCGGAAACACGGCGCGATCTGGAAATA
>CAYSHQ010000116.1:0-6701 GCA_964430835.1 uncultured Lentisphaerales bacterium | reverse complement strand
CGGTGTGGGCGCGGGAGCAGGAGCAGGGGCGGGTGTGGGCGCGGGAGCAGGAGCAGGGGTGGGGGCCGGTGTGGGTAGGGGTGTGGGCGCGGATGTGGGCGCGGGGGCTGCTTCCCGCTGGGGGACATCCTCGCCGCTGAATGCCATCAGAAGTTCGCCGAAGAGCACCTTGTCATCGCGAAATAAGAGCGTGTCGGTGATGCGGTGGCCGTTGACGCGCGTGCCGTTGGTGGAGTCGAGGTCGCGCAGACGGAAGCTCTGTTGATCCCGGATGAGTTCTGCGTGGGAACTGGATACGGAGACATTATCCAGCACCACATGGTTGCCGGCCACGCGTCCGATACGCGTTGGGCTGTCCGTTATTTCAAACCGGCGGCCTTGGTGAGGTCCGTGAATGACAACCAGGTAGGGCATCAGCCGTGCGCCTCCGTTTTCGGCGGTGGGTTAGCAGGACTCTTACACGTAGAGCGGGCCCAAGCGTTCACACACGCGGAAGTCGTCGTTGCCGAAGCGGTCCCACATGGTGGGGCGGAAGATATCGGCAGCGTCGACGTTGTGCATGTCCACCGGGATACGCAGCATGGCGTTGAAGGTAAGCAGGTCGGCGCCGATCAGTCCGAACGAATTGGCGTCGTGGTTGGGGCCGATGCGGTTCATGTACTCGAAGGAGCTCATGCCGCGCGGTGTCCAGTAGGTTTCCGGCCAGGTTGGGTTGGTGCGTGCGCTGATCTGGTCGGCCACCTTGGTCGGCAGGGCCACGGTATCGCCTTCCACCACGGAGCAGGTGAGCAGGTCACCGACGACGTTGTAGCGATAGGTGGTCATGGGGATACCGCCGGGGGTGCGGTAGTGGCTGGAGAGGCCGTCGCCGGGGAAGTACTCGAGGCTGGCGCACATGTACTGGGTGCCGGCGGTGGCGCCGGCGATGAGCGCCTGCTGGGCCTTGGGGTTGGCGCGGATGGCGGCAGTCAGCGCCTGAATGCTGAGCTTTTTGCCGCCCGGCACCAGGGTGAAGGGGTTGATGGCGTAATCCAGCGCACCGGCGCCGGAGTTGCGCTTGTCAATGATGCCGTTGGGGCAGATTCGGGAGACGTCCACGCCGGTGGCCTTTTTGATGCTGGACGGGGTCCAGTTGGTACGGATGTCCGCAAAGAGCTGGGCCGCGCCGCCGGAGAGGAGGCTGGCGATGATCATGCCGATGCCGTTCTTGGCGTCATTTTCCGTGGCCACGACCATGGGGGCGCGGAAGCCATTCCAGTCGAAGGAGCTGCAGAGGATCGATTCGGTGAGGTCGAAGTTGGGGTAGTAATCGGTCCACTGGCGTTGCCCCTGTGTGCCGGCGGCGATGGCGTTGTACCCCTGGGCTTGCTCGATATCGGCGCGGAACCCTTGGGCGCGCCCCACGGCGGGGTCGGCGAGGCGGGGGTTGCCGATCATCAGGTCACGTACGATGAGGGTGATTTTGATGCATTCCCGCAGCAGGGCATCCGGCGGCAACGGGCGTTTCCCCTTGCCGAAGTCGTAGGTGAAGCGCTTTTTCATGAACTGGAAGGCGACTTCCAGCTCCTCGTGGTCGTAGAAGTTGTTCTCGATGCGGCCGCGCAGGCCAGCCATATCGAACGAGGCGGAACCCATGCCGAGGTAGTGCTGCAGGGTGTTGCGGCGCAGGTCGGAACCGATGATCCCCATGGAGACGCCACCGATGCCGAGGTAGTTCTTGCCGCGGAGCTGCCCGGCGGCGACGGCGCAACGCGCAAAGCGCAGCAGGCGCGTGGCTACGAACTCGTTATGGGGCTGCTCCTCATCCTCGATCTCCGGGCTGTAGATCGAGAAGATCGGGCGGTTCTTCTCGTCCATGGCGGCGGTGAACGCTTTGAGCCAGACGGCGCCAGGGCGGTCAGTCTGGTTCAGACCATAGGCGGCCTGCTGCCATTCGCTGCTGCCGACGCCCAGACAGGCGGTCATGAGCTCGTCGCTATACGACCAGGAGCGGCTGATCCAGATGTTGGCGCAGACGCCCTGCTGGGCGTAGTAGGCCTGGGCGCGCGCACCGGAGCGTGCGCCGTAGACGATCTCGGGGGCCACGACGATGCGCACGGGGCGGCCATCAGGGAGGGCGAGGTTGTCGGCGAGGAGTTTGTAGACCCGCTCCACCATGCGCCAGGTCTTGGCGGCGTTCCCCTCGTAGGCGCCGGTGCGGCCGTCCGCCACGGGCGTGAGGGCGATGGTGGGCACATGCCCGATCAGGGTGGATCCATCGTTCTGGAACAGACGGCCAGCTTTGGCCAACGCATCGAAATCGGGACAGGTCGTACAGGACATACTGATTCCTCCAAAAGGTCGTATTAATCTATCATCTGGTGGCCGCGACGGCAAGCGCAGGAAAATGGGTGGCTGATCTTTGCCGGATCAGCTACCTTTCGCGTGCTTTTTCCTGCTTGTGTCCTTCTGGCACGGTGTGCGCCGGTTCCTTGTGGCTCAGGAAGTCGTGCAGAATGGCGAACCCTACGGCGAGGAGCGTCGGACCAAGGAAGAGGCCGATGAAGCCGAAGGCCAGGATCCCCCCCATGGCGCCGAGAAAGACCAGCACAAAGGGTAGTTGGGCCTCGCGGCTGATCAGGTAGGGGCGCAGGAAGTTGTCAATGCCGCTGATGACCAGTATACCCCAAAGACCCAGGAATATGGCCATGGCGGTGTGCCCGTGGGTGGCCAGCCAGATGGTGGCCGGGATCCAGACCAGCGGCGGCCCGAATGGCATGAGCGCCAACAGGAAGGTGAGCAACCCCAGCAGCAGGGCATACGGGATCTGCGCGATGGTGAAGCCCAGCGCCGCCAGCATCCCTTGCGCCAGCGCGGTGCCGAGGAAGCCGTACACCACCCCCCGGATGGTGCGCCCGACTACGCTGACCAGTTGCTTGCTCTGTTCGCCGAGTACGCGGTTGCTGACCTCCGCGAGGCGGTCTACCAACCGGTCGCCGTCGCGGTAGAGGAAGAAGGCGATAAAGACGCTGATGCAAAGGTGCAGCACGCCCAGTACTAGATCCTGGCTGCGGTGCAAGAGCCAAGCCCCGGAATCGCCCAATCGGTTGGCGATAAAGGTGTGCCCTTTCTCGCTGTCGGCCGCCAGATCAGCCCAGTACGTGTGCAGCATGTCGCCGGCAAACGGGATGTGGCTCAGCCAGCTTGGTGGCGGGGGGAGCCCCTGCGTGCGAAGCTCCTGCACGCGCGCAATCAGGGCGGCTAGATTCTCGTCCAGCGTCACGGCCGCCAGTACGAATGGCAGAACCGTCACGAGGATGACGAGCGTGGTCATGGTGGCGGCGGCCAGCGTGCGGCGGCGGCCACACAGGCGCTCGAGACGCTGGTGCAGCGGCCAGGTGGAGAAGCAGATAATGGCCGCCCAGAGGATGGCGGAGACAAAGGGCGCCACCACCAGCAGGCAGCCGGCGCCAATCAGCGCCAACAGCGCAAGCCCCGCAATCACTTCCACGCGCTTGATCAGTTCCATGTCAGATGCTCCCCGCATAGCCCAGTTCGCGCAAGATCCAGAAATTGCGCATCCAGGCTTTCTCCACCTTGACCCACAGGGTGAGTTCAATCGCCACGCCGAACATCTGGCTGAGTTCCGGTTCCGCCAGCCGCCGTACATAACGCAACGTGCGCCCCTTGGGGCCCAGCACAATCCCCTTTTGCGATGGGCGGTTGACCAGGATGGTGGCCGAGACCTGCCAGGTGGTGCCCTGCTCTTCAATCTCTTCCACGCGCACGCCGACCTCGTGGGGGACTTCCTCGTAGATCTTGGCGAAGAGCTTTTCGCGAATGACGTCGGCCATGGCCAGCCGACGAGGGTAGTCGGTCACCGTGTCCGGCGCGAAGAGCAACTCGGCCGTGGGGGTGGCCAGACCAAACAGGGTGTTGATCAATTCCGGCACCCCTGCGCCGGATTCCGCGGAGCCGCGCAGGCAAGGCACGTCGCGCGTGTGCGCCTTCTCCTGCTGGATCTTCTCCCAGAGCTCCTGGTAGGCGGCGGCATAGGAGGGGGTCAGATCCGCCTTGTTCAAGAAGAAGAGACAGGGCTGCTCGGCAAAGAGCGCGCGGCGCATCCAACCGTCATCCTCGATGGAGGGCGCGTGGTTGCCGTCAAAGACCACCAGCAGCGCGTCCACATTGGCAGCTGCTTGGCGCGCCATACGGTTCATCAGGGAACCGAGCGTGCTTTCGGACTTGTGCAACCCCGGCGTGTCCACGAAGACGAGCTGTCCGCGCGGTTCGGTGAAGACGCCGCGGATGGTGTTGCGCGTGGTCTGCACCACCGGCGAGACGATGCTGATCTTCTCGCCCACGAGCTGGTTGACCAGGGTGGACTTGCCGACATTGGTGCGGCCGACCACGCCAATTACGGCGCAACGGGGAGATGGTGGGTTGGTTGACATGGGGTGGGGGATCGTTCTCAGGGTTCGGGGTTCAGGGGAGCGGGCATCAGGCGATCTTGGCCGGTGGCGTCTAGCACGGCTTTCCACAGGTCGCCAGCGAGGTCCACCTTCTGGCGTTCCATGGTGGCCAGTTCGATGGGGACCAGGGAGTAGGTGCCGCCGTGCTGGTTGCCCACCACGCAGTTGGTGCGGCCGGCCATGGCGGCGTGCACCGCGTTGCGGGCCAGGAGGTAGCAATGAATGGCGTCGGTCCCCTTGGCCGGGACGCTGCGGATGCTGTAGCTCGGATCGAAATACTTCATGGAGACTTCGGTTTGGCGCGTGGCGAAATAGGCCGGAATGGCGTGGCGCAAGTGCTCGCCGATGTCCTTCTTCAGCACGTTGCCGGAGGCATCGCGGCGCTCGGGCGCGGCGGCCATGAGGTCCTGCCCGGCGCCCTCCGCGACGACGACCACCGCATGGTCCTTGCCTGCGGCGAAGCGGCGCTCCAACGCGGGGAAGAGGCCGCCGGGGCCTTCCAGCGTGAAGGGGCTTTCCGGGATCAGACAGAAGTTCACAATGGGGTTGGCCAACGCCGCAGAGGCCGCGATGAACCCCGAGTCACGCCCCATGAGTTTGACGAGCCCAATGCCGTTGTACGCACCTTTGGCTTCCATGTGGGCGGATTGGATGATGGCCGAGGTCTCTGCCACGGCCGTGGCGAAGCCGAAGGAGTTGCCGATGAAGTTCAGGTCGTTGTCAATGGTCTTGGGTACCCCGACCACGCTGATGGCCAGCTTGCGGCGCAGGCACTCTTCGGCGATGGCGCGCGCGCCGCGCAACGTGCCGTCCCCGCCGATGCAGAAGAGGAGGTTGATGTTCATGCGCGTCAGCGTCTCGACCATTTCTGAGACCTGCTGGTTGCCGCGCGAGGAGCCCAGGATGGTGCCGCCGCGCTCGTGGATGGTATCCACGCTGTCGGGGTCGAGCAGAATGGGTGAGCAGCCGTGCTGTGCCACCAGGCCTCGGTAGCCGTACCGGATGCCGTAGATGGTGCGCACGTTGTATTCGCTGGCCAGGATCTCTACCAGCCCTTTGATGACATGGTTGAGGCCGGGACACAACCCGCCGGCGGTGAGGATCGCGGCGCGACTCCAGGCCTGGTCATGGAAGATGCGTGCGTGGGGGCCGGCCTTCTCAAAAGAGGGGACAGGGGTGCCAGCGGTGGCCAACGGCATGAGGCTGGCGACGTCCGACGTCAGCGCGCAGCGTTCGCTGGGGTCGACGAAGGTGCGGTTGCGCACCGGGGAGTTTACCTGGCAGGGGCCGAGTGTGGCGCTCTGGAAGTTATAGTTGCCGGGGTGGGCGAGGACGCGCTGCAGGAAGGTCATTGCGGCAACTCCAGCACCATGGCGATTTCTGGGCAGGTAAAGGGGTTGGCGTGCTTCGTACAGTTTACGCACCCCATGTAGATCTTGTGCATCAGCTGGGTTTTGGGGACCTCGCGGAACCCCAGACGGCCAAAGAACGCCGGGGCAAAGGTCAGCACCACCACCTGGGCCGCCCGGAGCGGTCGCACCCGCTCAATAATGGTGCGGATCATGGCGGTCCCCACGCCCGTGCCGCGCAGCCCCTCGCGCACAGCCACCGAACGGATCTCCACACTGGCCCGCTGCGGCTCGCCGATCTCCGGCAGGATGTGCCAGGAGGAGCAGCCGACCAGCAGGTCGCCGCGTACCGCCACGATAAACCGGTCAATGTTCTCGACAATGTCACCCAGCGAGCGCGAGATCAGCTCGTCCGGATGGGACTTGATCAGTTCAAAAATGCCGTGGGCATCGGCCAGCGAGGCCACGCGAATGGTTGGCTGTGAAGTATCCATTGGCGGGAATAGTACCGGTTCCGGACGGGGGCAACAAGGGGAAAGGGGCGGCCCTAAACTGCGGAAGATTGGAAGGTTGGAAGATTGGAAGATTGAGATACCCGCGCCTGGCATGGTCGATTTGCACCTGCTGCCGGGAATTGATTCCTCAATCACTGCTTGATGTGGCGTGCCCGCCCATGAATCACAGGAGACGCCTTGATTCCTTAGTATTCCCAGCCTTCCAAGCATCCAGCCCCCCAATCTTCCGCAGTTCTGGGGGCGGCCCCCCAGGGCCAGACGCATCGAATTTCCCTGTATTCTGGCGTCGTTGCCCCCCAGGTTCTGCGGAATCCCAGCCGGGCGGAAGCTGGCCACAAAAAGCACAAAAGACACAAAAGAGCCGGTTCTTTGTGGTTTATGTGCCT
>CAYSHQ010000115.1:724-6769 GCA_964430835.1 uncultured Lentisphaerales bacterium | reverse complement strand
GACATGCACGGCGGGTCCGGCGGCCCCGCCCTACCCCCTCGCGGCAATGTCATCCCTCTCACATGCCTAAAACGGCGGGTCCGGCGGCCCCGCCCTGACGGCGCTTACCCTCGCGGTGCAACTACCACCTAACACCTACCACCTCTCCCCTGAAACCTGAACCCTGAAACCTCTCCCCTGAACCCTGACACCTGCCCCCTGAACCCTATATCCCCACGACCCTTCCCGCGCGTGTAAAAATGAGGCTGGTGGTGATGTGGACCGGGCCCAGGATGCGGCGCAGGGCATGCGCATAGAGCCCCATCTGCTCGCGATACTGCCCCGCGGCGCGCTGGAGCGCGGCGTCGTGCTCGACGCGGTTACTCTTGAAATCGAACAGCGCCACCTGCCGGATGTGGCCGTCCTGCCGGTGGATCTCCACGCGATCGAACTGACCCGCCAGCAACTCCCCCTCGCGCAGCAGCTCAAAAGCCTTTTCGCGCCAGAGCTCCACCTCGCCCGTCGGACGCTGCAAGACCTGCCGCACCTCGGGCGCCGCCAGACTGGCGCGGAACTGCTGCTCTACGTCGCGCAGTACCGTGGCGGCCTCCGTGGCGCTGGCACGCCAGGCCGCTACTGCCGCCTCGACGTCGAACGTCTCCAGCCACTCAATCTGCTGGAAAAGTCGGTGAATGGCTGAACCAAACACACGCACATCGCCGGCTTCGCGTAGGAAGAACGTGTTGGCCGGCTGCGCCCCGGGATCTTGCTTGGACGGCTCCACGCGCTTGAGCCGCGCCACGCCCAGCGGCAACGGCGCCAGCACCCCGACCGGCGCCAGCACCACCGGCGCGCGCTGTACCGGACGCGCCGTGTGCCAGGCCGGATCACCCGCGCGATAGAGCGTCAGCGGTGCCGGCGGCGCGCCGCTGGCAGCCCCGCTGGCAGCCCCGCTGACCGCACTGGCCGCGCCAGGCGCCGCTGCGCTCGCCTTTTTCTTCTTCGTATCTTTCGCGTCGGCACGCCCGGCCGCAAAACGATTACGCAGCAGCGTGTCTTCGCGCACCACACTGGAGCTTTGCGGCGGCGGTGCCACGACCAGCAGCAACCCCTGCTTGGCTCGCGTAAGTGCCACATAAAACAAACAGAGCTTGGCAAAGGCCGCATCCGCCAGTTGATGCTCCGCCGCCGCGGCCAGCGTCGGGTCGGATTCCACCACCACCTGCCGCGGCGCCTTCAGCACCCAGCGCTCCGCCTCTTCGACCAGCATCTCGGCCGCGCCCGGCGCATCAAAGGAGTCGGCCTTGGGATCAAAAGGGACGCAGACCAGATCGAACCCCAACCCCTTGGATTGATGGATGGTCATCACGCGAATGGCGGTATCGGCTGCGCTGTCGTGGCGGGTGTACCCTTCAATAAAGCGCGCAAAGCGGTCGCAATCGCGATCGCCGGTGGCATCGAAGACTGCGGCCGCATCGAGCAGGTCGTCCTGCCGCAAGCGGGTAAAGGTATCGAAGGGGTGCGCCGCAGCCAGCCGCGCCGACCAGTCGCGCAGCGTGGCTTGGAACCCGTGGTGGTGAATGGCGCCGAGCAGAGCAAGCGACAGCGCGGCGCGAGTGGCGTCGTCCGTCGCGGCCGCCGCGCCGTCGGCGCCGGCGTACGTGCGAAGCGCGGCCGCCAGCGGGCTCATGCTGAGGTGCTGCCAGGCCAGTTGATCACCGGGGTGTGCGGCAAAGCGCACCAGCGAAAGCAGCAGCGGCACCAGCGGATTATCGAGCAACGCCGCGGTCCCTTCGAGTGCCACGGCCATTTCCGGCAGATGGGTGCGCAGCAGATTGGCACACTGGCGGGCTTGCTGGTTATTGCGCAGGAGCACCGCCACCTGCCAGCCGCGCACCGTCGGCTGCAGCTCCGCCAGACGCGTGGCGATGGCGCGGTAGCAGGCTTCGTTGGCACTCTCGTCCTCGCCGGGCGCCGCTTCGAGCAGTTCCACCGCGCCGGGGAGTTCCTGCCGCGCGGCCGTATGACGCCGCCAGACCGTCTGCCAGTCGGCCAGCGTCTTGGCCGGGAGATGATCGTCCGGCGAAAGTGTGTCAAAGACGTCATTGATGGCCTGGATCACCACCGGCGCGGAGCGGAAGGATGTGGTGCGATGCACCTCGTCGATGGCGTCGCCGTAGTGATCCTTGACCTGACGAAAGAGGCGATGGTTGCCGCCGCGCCAGCCGTAGATGGCCTGCTTGACGTCGCCGACGTAGAAGAAGCTGCGCGTGCCGCTATCGTCCTGCACGGTCTCGTCAATCAGGTTGCCGAGCACCTGCCACTGCAGGTCAGAGGTATCCTGAAATTCGTCGAGCAACCAGTGGTCAAGCGTGGCATCGAGGCGGTAGTTGATAAAGAGGTGGTCGGGCTTGCCGGGTGTGCGGGAGGGCGGCAACCCCACGCCACCGGCCACCAGACGCGCCAGATCATCAAAGCCAAGCTGGCGGGAGCGGCGCAAATGCTCCGCATACAGCAGCTCGTAGCAAGACAGGAGCATGGCCACGCCCTGCGTCTGGCGCAGGGTGCGCCCCAGTTCCACGGCCATGGCGTGGCAGACCAGTTGCCGCAGGGCATCCGCCGCTGCGGGCGGGACCAGCAACTCCTCGCGGCTGAACTTGATCGCGAGCGGTTCACCGGGCGGCGTGGCCACCACCTGCCACAGGCGCGCAAAGAGCGTGGTCTGCTGCAGCTTGGCCGACCACTCCCGGCAGTCGTCGTAATCGCTAAGAAAACTCACCATGCCCTGAAACTGTGCCACCGCAGCCGCGGGCCAGGTGGCCACGCCCGCCGCCGCCTGCGCGGCGCAATCACGACGCTGCGGCGGCGTCAGGCGTGCCCAGGGCAGTGCCCCGCCCCAGATCGTGGTGGGCTCCCCCCAGGCGGCCGGTGCCGGGATGCGGCGGTGAATCTCGGCCAGGGTGGTGATGTAGGCCTCCAGCGTCTGGTGCAACAGCTTCTGTTCCTGGCCAAAGGTGGCCAACTGGAACGATTCGAGGAAGGCCTGCCGCACGGCATCCGAAGTGGACGCCGGATCAAAGAGCCGTCCGTAGAGCGTGCGGCGCAACTCTTCGCCGCCCGGACCATTGTTGTCGCCCAGGCGGAAGTCTGGCGGGATCCCCAGCTCCAGCGGGAAGGCCCGCACGACACCGACCACAAAGCTGTCAATCGTGCCGATGTGCAGGCGGTGGATGTGGGTGACGAGCTGACGCAGGGTTGCCGCGAAATCTGCCGGTTGCAGCGGCGCACCGATCTCGCGGGCGGAATCGTGGGCCCGGGCCGGGTTGGTGGCGCTGGCGCAGAGGTGGCGGATGATTTCGTCGAAGATCTCGCCGGCCGCCTTGCGCGAGAAGGTCAGCGCGCAAATGCGCTCTGGCGGCACACCGCGCTGCACCAGGCCGATATAGCGATGGGTCAGGGCATAGGTCTTCCCGGTCCCCGCGGCGGCGGAGATGGCTTGGTGACCGAAGCCGGCGCGCGACACGCCGTCAGGCTGGAGGGCGTGGTCGTTCATGGCGGGGTGGCAGGTGGTTCAAAACAGTGGGTGGGGTCGCCCGGGAAGAGCGCGGCAAAGTCGTCCCAGTCGGGGTTGACCTCGCGCGGCGGCCAGAAGCTCCCGGCGCTCAGGGCCGCCAGCACGCCGTCGGTACAGGTCAGGGCCGAATCGTGCAGCGCATCGCTGTAATCACTCCAGGGGTAGAAGCCGGTCTCGCCGACGGCGCGCGGCAGGATGAAGTAGCCGAGTTCCAGCGGTGCCTCTGCGAAGCGGCCGGAGGCGCGCATGGCTTCGCGGTAGAGCGGCAATTGCAGATCTGCCCACCCTTTGCGCCGCAGGCGTCCGCGCGTGTCGGCCATTTCGCATTGTGCGAACGCCGGTGTGTCGAGGCGGCAGGGGCCGAGATGCCCTTCCGCAGGTGTGCGGGCCTTATCGAAGGTCTTGTAATCCATCACCCGCCAGCGGCCGTCCTGGCGGTGGCGGTCGATGCGGTCGATGCGCGCCACAATCTCGCAGCCGCCACGGCGCAGCACAAAGCGCTCCTCGCAGGAGACGATCTCCCACTCCTGCGCCAGGGTGGCTTGCAACTCCGCAAACCGTGCCAGGCGCTGGGTCGCCGTGGCCAACGCCACTTGCACGGCCAACGAGGGGTGCGCCCCATAGGCCGCACGAAACGCCACGCGGATAAACTCCGTGAGGCGCGCCGTCAGCAGCGCCGCGTCGGTGCAGGCGGTCAGTTGCGCATCGCGCGAAAACTCCTGCAAGGCGTGGTGCACCAGCGTACCGAAGGCCCGCTCATCCGGCGCGAGCTGATCATCCGCCAGCGGCACCATCTGCAACCGGTGGCGCAAGTAGAAGCGGAACGGACATCGCAAGTAGTCCTTGAACAGCGTGACCGAAAGCGTCGCGGGCGGCGCAGCGACGGCCGGCGCCGGCGGCCGCAGGCGAAAGCCGATGGTGGCAGGTGTGTCGGGGCGCGTCACCGGCAGCGCGCCAAAGAGGCGCAAGGCGCGCGCCGGGAGCTGGGCATCCGGACAGCGGAAGAGCAGGCGCGAAGGGCGCAACGGATCCCCTTCCGCCGAACACTTGCCACTGAAGAGGCAGACGCGACCACGGCCGTTGGCGCGCGCCGCCAGGAGCACATGCAGCAAGAAGGCATCGCGCGCGGCGCGCAGCCGGTCATCGCGTAGCCCCAGGGTGCGGCGCAGCGCATCCGGCAGGAAATCATCGGCCAGATGACCGTCCGGCACACACCCTTCATTCATGCCGGCCACCAAGAGAAGCGGTGCCTGGTTCCAGGGGAGTTCCAGCCACCCTTCCAGATCGAGCGCCTCGTCGTTACGCTCCGGCGCAAACCCCTGACTACGGAGCCGGGCGCTGAGCACGGCGGTTTCGATCTCGGCCGTGGCAGGTGTGAGGCGGGCATCTTCCTGCTCACGCAGCAGGCGGTCCAAGGTCTCCGCCGCGGCCGCGAAGAGGCGGTCGTTGGCGCGATCCGGGTGTAGTTCGCGCTGCGCATAGATCTCGGCCAGCAAGGCGCGCAAGGCCGCTGGCAGGTGCGGCGCAGTAAGCCGGTCGCGCCAACTGGCGAGGCGTGGCAGCACCTGCCCCAGGAGCGTGAAATCGGCATGGCGATCCGTGGATCCGCGCGGGTTTTGCGCAAAGGGGCGCAGCAGATCCGGCAGCCCCAGTGGCAGGTGGCGATTCTGGAAGGTGTCGAGTTGCGTCAGGAGGGTGGCAGCCGTGGCAGGTGGCGCGCCGTGCGACAGGGCGGCCAGCACATCCGGGTGACGCAGCAGGTCCGCGATGGTGCGATACGGCACGGCGCGGCGCAGCTCCAGCAAGAGCTGGATGAGTTCGCACAACGGATGCTCGCGCAGCGGATGCTCCTGCGGGTCAAAGGCGCGCACGCCGCTGGCGTCCAAGTGTTGCAGCAGAAAGGGAATCGTGGCGCGGTCCGGCACGCCGATAGCCGTGTCAGCCACGCTAAAGCGTTCCGCCTCCTGGTGCAAGATGGCCACAATGCGGCTGGCCTGGTCAGCGGGATCGGCAGCCGGGAGGAGATTCTGCGCTTCGTCGGGAATGGGGATCTGGCGCGTTTGCCAGACATCCGGCAGCGGACGTCCCCAGAGATCGAAGGCGGCGGCCTCGGCAGGTGGGGCCTGTACGAGCACCGTGATGGCCAGCTGCCCGGCGAGGCGTTGCAGCGCGTGGATCAGCAGCAGCGAAGGGTCAGGGACACAGGCCACGATCACGCGCCGCACTTCCGGCGCGAGTTGTGGCTGGGTGGCCCAGGCGATCTCAGCCGCGCACGGGTCGCGCAGACCGAGCTCCGCCAGGTGGCCCTGTCGATCATCGGGCAGTGTTTTCTCTACCGGGCGGCCGGCGACGTCGTGGAGATGCTCGTGCCCCGCGAGGAGCTTCTATCGCATCACTCGCTCACGCCGTTGGCCGATCACGTGACCGGCTATGCTCTGGCGGCCTTGGGGGAAGCGGGGCCGCTCGTCGATGCGAACCAGAACGCACACCAT
>CAYSHQ010000115.1:0-714 GCA_964430835.1 uncultured Lentisphaerales bacterium | reverse complement strand
CTTCGAGCTGAGCCAAGGCCTGCCAGCGCTCCGGCTCCATGTCGGCGGCCACGGCCGCCGTGGCAGCACCGGCACAGGAGCACCCCCCTTCCGCCAGGGTGCGCCGCACCTGCTGCAGGCGCTCCGCCAGCGGGATAGTCACGGCTGGATCGCGCGAGCGGCCGGAAGCGCCAAAGGCGGTAATCAGCAGCGCTTCGTCCGCCGCGGCCAGGACCTCATGCCAGGCCGTCAGCACTTCCGCGCCGCTGGCCAAATCCTGCCGCAGCATGGTATCAGCCGCCAGTTGCGTAGGGGTAATGACGCGCTGGGAGAGGACGGCCGCGCCGGCCTCGTGGCAGCGCAGCACCAGCGCATCCAGTAGATGGCGTCCGGCCTGCTGGGTGGGAACGACCAGCAGCGTGCCAGCCAGATCAAACGGCGCACCCGGCCGCGCGTCGGCGAGCAGATAGTCGCAGACGCTGGTAGTGGCCGGCCGGTCCCAGCCGAGAAATTGGAGTGCGGGCGAAGTCATGTCAGGCGCTCGTGCAAGAAGAACCCCAAGAACGTAGCAGGTCGGGGGGGAGAAGTCGTGCGGAAAAGGTGTCAGGTGTCAGGGTTCAGGTGTCAGGAACCGCGAATGCACGCGAATGGCCGCGAATGGGAGAAGGTGGCAGGTGGTAGGTGCTTGGTTCTTTGTTCTTGGTTCTTGGTGCTTGGTTGCTGACGCCTGGGTAG
>CAYSHQ010000114.1:0-6774 GCA_964430835.1 uncultured Lentisphaerales bacterium | reverse complement strand
GCCTGCGCATTATCGAGCAGGCGCTTGACCAGTTGCCGGCCGGCCCGGTGATGGCACCCAAAGTGCCGAAGATCCTGAAGCCGGCCAAGGGCGACTGCTATTTCAATGTGGAATCGGCGCGCGGCAGCTTCGGCATTCGCATCGTCAGCGATGGCTCCGAGAATGCGTACCGTCTCAAGCTGCGCTCGCCCTGTTTCTCGAATATGAGTTTGTTCCAGGAAGCTTCGCGGGGGATGCTGCTGGCCGATGCGCTGGCGCTGCTCGGCAGCCTGGATCTGGTGATTCCGGATATGGACCGCTAACGCCGGCCAGAGGATTGCGATCATGTACAGCTTGGATGATGTGCTCCGACTGCTGCTCTACCTGGTGGGGCTGATTGGCTTTGGCGCTTTCAATGCGGCCTATTTGTCGCTGCTGGAGCGCAAACAGTCGGCCTGGATGCAGTTGCGCCGCGGCCCGACCGAGGTCGGCCCGTGGGGGTTGATCCAGCCGGTGGCCGACGGCATCAAGCTCCTCTCCAAGCAGATCCTGCTGCCGCGGGATGCGAACATCCCGCTCTTCCTGCTGGCACCGATCATGGTGGTGGTGCCGGCCATTGTCAGCCTCGTCACCATCCCGTTCAGCGAGACGCTAGTGGCCCACCGCTACAACCTGGGGCTGTTGATGATCTTCGCCTTCGGCGCCATCAACATCTTCGCGCTGTTGATTGCGGGGTGGGCCTCGGCCAACAAGTACGCCAGCATCGGCGCGGTACGCGTCGTGGCGCAGAACATCGCCTATGAGGTGCCGATGTTGCTGGTGGTGATCGCGCTGGTGATGGTGACCTCCTCGTTTGACCTGGTTGAGATCGTCAAGCTGCAGAGCGGCGGCTGCTGGCACTGGAACATCCTGAAGCTGACCGCCAACCCGCTGATGCCGCTTGCGTTCCTGATCTTCTTCATCTGCATGCTGGCAGAGACCAACCGCGCCCCCTTCGACATGGTGGAGGCGGAGAGTGAACTGATCGCCGGCGCGTTCACCGAGTACTCCGGCATGGGGTTTGGCCTCTTCTTCATTGCCGAGTACGTCAACATCCTGATCGGCTGCAGCCTGGCCACGATCCTCTTCCTGGGCGGCTGGGACTGCCCATTCAACCTCCTCCCCGGCCCACACTGGTTCCTGATCAAGATGTATGCGCTCTGCTTCACGGTGGTCTGGGTGCGCTGGTCGTTCCCGCGTACCCAGTTCTACGGGCTGTTGAACCTGTCGTGGAAGATCCTGATCCCCCTGGCGTTGGTGAACCTGCTACTCACCGCGGTCATGCTCAAGCTGGTGCGATAAGCCATGATCAACTACTTCAAAGAGATTCTGCTGGGGTTGCGCACGCTCGCAACCGGCATGCGCATCACCTTCGTGCGCATGTTCCACCACCGGGTTACGCTGGACTACCCGCATAAAACCGTGCCCATGACGCCGCGCTACCGCGGGCATGTGGTCCTGAAAGTGGCGGAGAATGGCCAACCCAAGTGCATCGTCTGCATGGCCTGCCAGCGCGCCTGCCCGTCAGGGTGCATCAAGCTCGACGGCGAGAAGCGCGAAGGTGCCGCTCGCAAGAGTCTGAGCTCCTACACGCTGAACTTCACCACCTGCAGCCTCTGCGGCTTGTGCGTGGAGAGCTGCGCCTTCGATGCGCTGGCGTTCTCCAAGCGTTACAACCTGGCCTCCCTGCACAAGGAAGAGTACCAGGCCATTGACCTGCTGCAGCAGGCGGGAGGAGGGAAATAACCATGACCCCAGAACAGATCAACGCCCTGCTCGCGGCCCTTTGCTTTGCCGGCGCCATAGCACTCACGCTGCTCGGCGCCCTCGTGGCGGCCCTTTGCCGACGCCTCGTCTACAGCGTCAGCGGCCTGGCCCTCTCATTTGTCGGCCTGGCCGGGCTCTACCTGTACCTCCACGCCCCCTTCCTGGCCTTGATGCAGATCCTCGTCTACGTCGGTGCGGTCTGTATTGTGATCATGTTCGCCATCATGCTCGCCGACCCGCAGGACGAGCAGCACGGCACCGGCCGCCGGACGCTGCTGACCGGGATCGCCAGTTTCCTGGCGGCCGGCATGCTGGCCGTAGCGCTGCTCCTGATGATCCAGCGCACCGTCTGGCTGGCGCCCGCCACGCCGGTGCAAGCCGGTTCCGTGCAGGATCTCGGCCATGCGCTGCTGGTCCGCTTCGGCTTGGCCTTTGAATTGATCTCCGCCGTGCTGCTGCTCGCCATTCTTGGCGCGCTGGTCGTGGCACGCAACGGACGCGACGCGCACCGGGAGTAACACACATGCAAACGCACTTCCTGCAAGCCAGCCAGCAGCTCCCCGTCTACCTGACCGTCGGGGCGTTGCTCTTTGCCATCGGCTTCTTCGGCTTCTGCCGGCACCGCACCCTGGTCGGCATGCTGGTCTCCGGCGAGCTGATCCTCGCCGGCGCTTCGCTCAACTTTGTGGCCTTTGGCCATTTCCTAGCCGCGGACCGCGTGGCAGGGCAGGCCTTTGCGCTCTTCATCATGGGCATTGCGGCCGCGGAGGCCGCCCTGGTGCTTAGCATTATGATTGCCGTGTACCGCAACTATCGCACGATTCAAACCCGCGACCTGAAAGCGATGGAAGGTTAGGCCGCCGATGCCCGAAAAGTTATTATTCGAAAACCCCTCGCTGTTACTGGCGGTGCTCGCCCCCCTGGCGGGTGCCGTGCTGGTGATGCTCACCGGCAAGCGCCCCAACGTGCGCGAAGCGTGCTCGTTTATCACGGCCGTCATCACTTTTGGCATCGTGGTCTCGCTGGTCCAGCCTGTGCTGGCCGGCCAAGCAAAGCTGATCTGCCACGTCTCCTACCTGCTGCCGGGCGTCAGCATCGCGTTACGCGCCGACGCCTTCTCGATGGTCTTTGCGCTGGTGGCCGCCTCGCTTTGGATCGTGACGGTCTTCTACTCGCTCGGCTACATGCGCGGCCTGCACGAGCACGACCAGACCCGCTTCAACGCCTGCTTTGCGCTGGCGCTCTTCGGCGCCCTCGGCTGCGCCTTTGCCGACAACCTCTTCACCCTCTATCTCTTCTACGAGATCGTCAGCGTCAGCACCTATCCGCTGGTGGCCCACCACCAGGATCAGGAAGGGTACGAGGGCGGGCGCAAATATTTGACCTACCTGACCGCCACGGCCAAGGGGCTGGTGCTCCCGGCCATCATCGTGACCTACGTGGTCTGCGGCACGCTGGACTTCTCCGATAACATCCGCACCGGCATCTTCCCGTCGGAAGCCAGCCGCGCGCTGGTGACCATGACCTACGCCTTCCTGGTCTTGGGCTTTGCCAAGAACGGCATCATGCCGTTCCATCACTGGCTCCCCGGCGCCATGGTGGCGCCCACGCCGGTGAGCGCGCTGCTGCACGCCGTGGCCGTGGTGAAGGTCGGCGTCTTCGCCACCACACGTGTGATGCTCTTCACCTTCGGCGTAGATAAGATGGAGGCCTTCAACCTCGGCATTCCCACGGCCTACTTCGTCTCGTTCACCATCCTGGCCGCCTCGCTGATCGCCCTGAGCAAGGATAACCTGAAGGCGCGGCTGGCCTACTCCACGGTCAGTCAGCTCTCCTACGTGATCCTGGGCGTGGCGCTGCTCAAGGGCACGGCGATTACGGGTGGCCTGATCCACATCGTGAATCACGCCTTTGGTAAGATCACGCTCTTCTTCTGCGCCGGCGCTATTTACGTGGCCTCGCACAAGAAGAACATCTCGGACATGCAGGGGTTGGGGCGCGTCATGCCGTGGACCTTCGGCGCCTTTGCCATCGCGTCGCTCACCATGATCGGCGTGCCGCCGGTGGGCGGCTTTGTCTCCAAATGGTACCTGCTGGTGGGCGCCATGGATGCCGCGCAGACCGGCATCCTGATCGTGCTGCTGGTCAGCACCATGCTCAATATCGCGTACTTCGCCCCCGTGGTCTACACCGCCTTCTTCTGCAAGCCGGCGCATGATCAGGCCTATGCCGGGGTGCGCGAAGCGGCGCCGGCCATGCTCGTACCGCTGCTGCTCACCGCCGCCCTGTCGGTGGTGGTCGGTGTCTATCCGGACTTCTTCCTCCAGTTCATCAAGCACATCAAGGGGTTGGTCTTATGATCCTTGTAGCCCTGATTGACTTCCTGCGCAAGCACCTGCGCGTCGTGATCGGCCTCAGCCTGGTCCTGCTGGCGTTACTTGTGATTGGCGACGCGCTTTTTGTGGACAAGCAGCACGCGCACACCCAGCCGGAGCACTGGTTCGGTTTCTGGGCGGCCTTCGGCTTACTGGCCTGCCTGATTATCATCTTCGTGTCGAAGTGGTTTGGACACCTTGGCATCATGCAGGACGAAGACTACTATGAATGAGTTTTTGCAAAACCTCTGGATCCACCCGTCGGCGATCCTCCTCTTGGGGGCCGTACTGCTTGCGCTGGTACGCGGCCGGGCGCGCGCCGTGCTGCTGATCGCCGTCCCCCTGCTGGTCTTTGCCCGCGTCTGTAGTCTGGAGCCTGGCACCCACGGTGTCGTGCAGTTCCTGGACTGGACCATGACCTTCGGCCGGGTGGACAAGCTCAGTCAGGTCTTCGGCTACATCATGTCGTTGATGTGCATCCTGGGGAGCCTCTACGCGCTGCACGTCAAGGACACAAGCCAGCATGCGGCGGCCTGGTGCTATGTGGCAGGTTCGCTGGGTGTGCTCTATGCCGGTGATTTCCTCACGCTCTTCCTCTTCTGGGAACTGATGGCCTTTTCGTCGGTCTTCCTGGTCTGGTTGCGGCGCACGCCGGCATCGCTGGCCGCCGGCTTCCGCTACCTGCTGGTGCACGTGGCGGGTGGGCTCTTCCTGCTGGCCGGGATCATGCTGCGGTTTCAAGCCACGGGCGACTTCTCGTTCGATCTGATGACCGAGGAGCTGAGTGTGGGGACCGTGCTGATCCTGATCGGCTTCCTACTCAATGCCGCGGTGCCGCCGCTGCACGCCTGGCTACCGGATGCCTATGGCTCGGCCACGGTCACGGGTTCGGTATTCCTTTGCGCGTTCACCACCAAGACCGCGGTCTATGCGCTCTGCCGCGGTTTTGCCGGCACCGAGATGCTGGTGGCGCTGGGCGTGATCATGGCGATCTACGGCGTCGTGTACGCCGTGTTGGAGAATGATGCCCGCCGCCTGCTGGCCTATCACATTATCAGCCAGGTCGGCTACATGGTGGCCGGCGTAGGGCTGGGGACGCAGATGGCCATTAATGGCGTCTGTGCACATGCCTTTGCCCACATCCTGTACAAGGGGTTGCTCTTCATGGGGACCGGCGCGGTATTGCAGATGACGGGCGTCAGCAAGTTCACGGAGTTGGGCGGCCTCTACAAGAAGATGCCGTGGGCCTTCCTCTTCACCATGATTGGCGGCCTTTCCATCTCGGCCTTCCCGCTCTTCAGCGGCTTTGTAAGCAAATCCATGATCGTTTCAGCCGGCTTTGCGCACCACCAGACCACGGCCGCCTTCCTGCTGATGCTGGCCTCGGCCGGTACGTTCCTACACACCGGCCTGAAAGTCCCGTACTTCATCTGGTTTGGTAAGAACAACTGCAGCCAGGAGACCTGGAACCGCGCCAAGGATCCGCCCTGGAACATGTGTCTGGCCATGGGGCTGATGGCATTCTTCTGCATCTTTATCGGCTGTTACACGCCCTATCTATACAACATGCTCCCCTATGACATGTCGCTCCCCAAGGTGGCCTATCACCCCTACACCGCCTATCACGTCTCCGAGACGCTGCAAATTCTGCTCTTCACCGCGCTGGGGTTCTTCCTCTTCATCAAGAAGCTCACCCCCGAAGCCAAGATCAGCCTGGACATGGACTGGTTCTACCGCCTGGGTGGCCGCGGCGTGCTCTGGTTTGCGCGCCGGCCGGCCCAGGCCGTGGATGAGTGGGTGGGCGAGTGCTACCGGGCCTGCGGCTTGGCCTGGGTGATGGTCAGCGCTCGCGTCGCCGCCTGGTTTGACGGTGCCGCGATCGACGGCGTGGTGGATGGGCTGGCTTTGCAGGTACGCGCCGCCGGTGAGCGCGTGCGGCATCTCCAGACGCGCAGCCTGCAGTTCAACCTGTTTAGCGCGATCGTAGTGATCGCCACGGTGCTGCTGGCCTACGCTTTGGTAACGGTGGTATTGCGGTAAGAGACGGCCGTGGCGCACCGGATCCCGCAGTGGGTATCGGGCGGCGCCAGGTCGCAAAGAGGTAAGACATGGCTGCGTGTATTTTCGGCGACTGGCCGATCCTGAGTGTGCTGCTGTTCCTGCCGCTGGCAGGGATCTTGGCTTTTCCGCTGTTGCGCAGTGATGGGGCCGCCAAGCTCTGGGCACTGGGCGTGACCATCGTGACGGCGCTCTGCTCGCTGCTACTCTATACCAATTTCGATCTGGGCACGGCGAAGTATCAGTTTACGGAGCACATCCCCTGGATCGCCTCCCTGAACATCAACTATGACGTAGGCGTGGATGGGATCAGCTTGCTGCTGATCCTGATGACCACCCTGCTGTCGCCGTTCTGCATCCTCTGCTCCTGGCGCGCCATTACCGTGCGGGTGAAAGAGTTTCTGGTCTGCCTGTTGGTCATGGAGACCGCCATGCTAGGCGTCTTCATGGCGCTGGACTTCATTCTGTTCTACATCTTTTGGGAAGCCATGCTGATCCCGATGTTCCTGCTGATCGGCGTCTGGGGCGGGCCACGCAAGATCTACGCCTCGGTGAA
>CAYSHQ010000113.1:0-6786 GCA_964430835.1 uncultured Lentisphaerales bacterium | reverse complement strand
AGTTATCAGATCCGGCAACTACACCGTCAGATGGCAAGCCACGCCAATCTCCGGCAGCAGGTCGCAAAAGCCACCAAAGTGCTGGAGGCGTCGCGTGAGTGAAGGTGAAACCGCATTGCTTAGTGGCTTGAGGGCCCCTTGAAGTCCCGAAGGAGCCGAAAAATGAAGGCGGTCATGGGGTTGGCGGTTGGGTTGGTGGTGTCGCTGGCGCAGATGGCCACGGCGAACGGCGGGCCGTTCATCGTCAAGTATCCTGGCGGGGATCCGGCGGCCAAGGGGGTTCTGGCACGACTGGACCCCTCGCTGAAGCCGGCTGCGGAAGAGCGGCTTAAGGTGCTCTATGAGAACTTGTCGATTGACTTTGTCCAGGACAAGGGCCCTCGTTTCGCTCATCGTGATGCGGAGCCCCTGGTTGCTGTTAAAGCGGAGTACCGCATTGCCAACCCGGTTGACGGGGAGGTTGAGGTCGATTTCGGCTTTCCCGTTCTGCGGGGTATCTTCGTTTCGCCATGGGCCATGAACCCCCGGCCGGACGTGCGGGTGACCATGGACGGGAAGGAGGTGGAATCCCGGGTCATTTCCACCTCCGCGATCTACGGGATGATACGGGATCAGGCGCATCGGGAAATCCTTGCCGGCGTGGCCGGCGACGCACCGCTGGCGGGGTTTCTGAAGGCGCTGAAGAGCGCCGGCGCGGCCGACCGGGCGGAAGCGCGCGCGGCCGTTATGACGCATCTGGGCGGCACCGGGAAATGGAACGGGCGGGAGGCCGGGCTGCTGGCGGATTTCGCGGTGCTCAATGTGGGTACGAATCTCTCCCGGCCCGTGCGATTCGGACTGGGCGGGGAGGGGGATCCCCAGTTGTACGCCCTGGCATCCGCCAATTTGGGCAGTCTCGCGGCCATCGGGGAGCAAAAGGCAACGCAGCTTCTTGCGCTGCTGGCCGGGAAATTCAACGCCGCCGCGGTGGCGGACTATGAAGGGCTCTTCAAGGCCTGGGGCGGCGATGTGCGCGAACGATCCATCGACCTTGCCGGCGGAAAGATCCGGCCGCGCGAGTTCACCCTGTCGCCGGAAATGACCAACAACGCAACGCACGGGTGGAGATTCCCGCAGGACCCCACGGTCTATGCCCGGGTGGATTACCTGGATGCCCGGATCCCCCTTCCGGAGGAGCAAACCGCCGCGCTGAAACGCGTGCTCAAGGAGCTGCCGGTGACCTTCACGTTCGCGCCGATGAATCTGATCTATTACCGGGTGAAATTCCAGCCGATGTCGGAACAAACGGTGACGGTGCAGTACGCGCAGTATGCCTATGCGGATACGGCGGCGCCGGAGAGTTATCAACTCGCCTACGTCCTTCATCCGGCCTCTTTCTGGAAGGAGTTCGGCCGGATCCATCTCTCGATCCGTGCGCCGGATGCGGTGCGGTTGCTGGCCTCGGTGCCGCTGACGAAAAAGGGCGCGGAAGAAGTCTTTTTGTGGGGACGGCAGATGTCCGTAGCCTGTTATGAGGGCGAGGTGAAGGAGAAGACCGGCGAGTTGTTTGTGGGTCTCAGCAAGTCGGAATGGACGGCATGGGTGATGCCGCCGGCCAAGCCGGCCGAGGCGGAAAGGGCGGCGAAGTGACGGCGCGGCGGGCATGGTTTGGGGCGGGGTGCGTCCTGCTACTGTTGGGTGGCGGTTGCGTCACGCCACCGCGCGGGATGGACGCGCGTCAGAACGCGCCGAAGCTGATCATCGTCCTCTTCGGGGGCGGCACGCGCTTCGGCGATTCGATGGGCGAGCCGGAGCACCGTTACGTTCCGGCGATGTGGCGGACGATGGTGCCGCGCGGGACGCTGTTCACGAACATGCGGGTCGAGGGAAAAGTGGTGCACCCCAATTCGGCCGGTTCGGTGGTGTCGGGACACTGGGAATGGGACGATCTGGATTGGACGCAGCCGGTGCGTCACCCTACCGTGTTCGAGGTGTTTCGGCGGGCGCGACGGGCGCCGGACACGAAGGCATGGGCCTTCGCCTATGCGTCCATCCTGGCCCGGACGGGGGAGAGTACGGATCCTGGCTACGGGGCGGCCTATGGCGCCAACGTGATGACTCCGCCGACCATAGCCCGGTCTACGGCGGAAGCCATGGATGCCCGGTTGCGGCGGGGGGAGGCGTCGGGCCGCAAATCGGATCTGCTGGTGGCGGCCCACGAGTGCGCGCAGATGGCACGGCGGGAGAGCCGGTTGGCTATCGACGGGCTTAAATCCGCAGCGGCCCGTCGGTTTGCGCAGAACTACTACGAGCAGTGGCGGAAACAGGGCGAGAGCAGCAGCCATGATGAGTTCCTCGCGGAGGCGGCCATTCACAGCATGCGGCAATTCGCCCCGGAGGTGATGCTGGTGGCGTTCGGGGAGATTGACTGCGCGCACTACGGCTCCTGGTCCCGCTATGTCGAAGCAATCCGGCGCACCGATGCCCTGACCGCACGGATATGGGAGGAGTCGGAGCGGTTGCCGGCGTACCATAACCGGACCCTGATGCTGGTGCTGCCCGATCACGGGCGCGAATTGGAGGGGGAGGGAAAGACGGGGTTCGTGCATCACAGTGACTTCTACACCCGTCAGGGCGAAGACGAGGGGTGCCGGCGCGTCTGGATGCTCGCCCTAGGCCGGGATGTGGCCGAGGGGCGGGTGATTCATAAGCCGTTACCGATCACCACCGTGGCGGCAACGGGGCTGGAATTCTTGGGGATTCCGGCGCCTACGGGGGGTGCGCCGTCGGTGCTGCCTATGTTCCGCGCGGTTCCAGCGAAGTACCTCTACGTGTACTGATCCGGATCGTTCAATCCGACGGCGTTGGCTTTTGGCGTTCAGCGCCTCCTACAGCAGGGCTTCCGCGAGCAGCTTGGGATCCACGGCCATGCCGGTGCGGACCTCGCCAATCCGGATGGGGAGGGCAAAGCGTACGATGCCGCCCGCGCGCTTCTTGTCAAGGTGGATGGCCTCGCGCACCTGCGTGCGGTCCAGCTTCGCGGGAATCTCGGTCGGTAGACCGATCCCCTTGAGCACGCTGACCAGCAGCTCCGCCAGGCCGTGATGCGCCAGCCCCATCCGCTCCGACACGCGCGCCTCGGCCACCATGCCGATGGCAACCGCTTCGCCATGGCGCAAGGTGAAGCCGGAGGCCTTCTCGATCCCATGCCCGATGGTGTGTCCCAAGTTGAGAGCGGCGCGAATCCCTTTTTCGTAGGGGTCCTGCTGGATGGTGTGAATCTTAACGGCCATGGCGCGGCTGACAAACTCCCCGGAGAGGTCGGCGCGGAGCCGGTCAAACCCTTCCGCGCAGAGGTCAAAGAGCTCCGGATCAGCCAGCAGGCCATGCTTCACGACTTCGGCCAGACCGGCGCGAAATTCATCATCTGGCAGCGAGGTCAGCGTGCCGGTATCGGCCAGGATCAGGGCCGGGGAGTGGAATGCGCCAATCAGGTTCTTCCCCTGGGGGAGGTCGGCGCCCGTCTTGCCACCCAGGCTGGAATCCACCATGGCCAGCAGGCTGGTAGGGAGACCGACCCACGGTACGCCGCGCAGCCAGGTGGACGCCGCGAAACCCGTGAGATCGCCGACTACGCCGCCGCCCAGCGCGAGGACTAAATCTCCCCGCTCGATGCGGGCGTCGAGAAACGCCTGCCAGATCTGTTGCACCGTGTGGATGGTCTTGGTGGCTTCTCCGGCCGGAATGGCTACGGTATGGGCTTCGATGCCCGCCTGCGTGAGTTGCGCGGTTACGCGTGCGCCGTAGGTGGGGAGGGTGTTGGTATCGCCCACCACGATGGCGCGTCCGGTCCAGCGCTGGTGCTGGCACATGTGGTGGAGGCCATCCAGCCAGCCGGGACCCACGCGCACCGGGTAGGGGGCACCCATGCCCGTGACGCGGAACGCGCCGAGTGCGATCTGGGCGGCATCCGCACTCTTTTCGGCGGATAGATCCTCGTTGCGCAGGCGGCGCGCGAAGGAGGCATAGTGCGTGGCGCGCTTGGCCATGAGATCGGCCAGCGAGCGGGGGGGCGGTGCGGCCGTGGCAGGTGCCGCGGCGGCCGTATTCTTGTCCGCCAGCAGGGGGCGGGAACCGGGGGCCAGTGCCACGCGCGCTTCCAGCGTTTCCAGCGAGACGTCCAGGCAGAGCACATGCCCATGCTCTTCTGCGAGTGCACGGTTGGCGGGGGCCAGCAGCGCGCCGCCGCCCAAGGCCACCACGCCGCGCCCTTCGGTGACCACCTGCCGCAGACAAGCCGACTCCCGGGCCCGGAAGGCGGTTTCGCCCTCGGTGGCGAAAATGGTCGGAATGGGGTGGCCGGCTTGCTCGACAATGCGCGCATCGAGGTCAATAAATGGCAGATCGAGGCGCGCGGCCAGGAGTTTGCCCATGGTGGTCTTGCCGCTGCCCGGGGGGCCGTAGAGGAAAAACAGGTCGTTCATGCTCGTCTTCCAGTTGGGTTGTGCAATGGCGGTAGGGTAGCCAAGCCACGGCCGGATGGCGAGCGCAAAGGCATGGGATGCGCCTCGCCCGGGGCAATTCCCGGATTGTTTACAGGGCGTGGTTCTGCTAAATGTGGGGGGATGCAACCGCGTTCGACCGAGACTCTCAACCAGCGTAATGCCGCGTTTGACAACCGGCTGCGCCCGTCGCGCTTTGCGGAGTTTGTCGGGCAGCAGAAGGTGCGCGATCGCCTCCTGCTGGCCGTGGAAGCCGCCCGCCAGCGCAAGGAACCGCTCGATCATGTGCTCCTCTCCGGGCCGCCCGGTCTCGGCAAGACTACGCTGGCTTACATCCTCGGCGAGGCCATGGGGGTGAACGTCAAGGCCACCTCCGGGCCGGTGATTGACAAGCCCGGCGATCTGGCCGGGTTGCTCACCGCGCTGGAGCCTGGCGACATCCTCTTTGTGGACGAAATCCATCGCATCCAGCGCACCGTGGAGGAGTACCTCTACTCGGCCATGGAGGATTTTGTCATTGATATCATGATTGATCAGGGGCCTAATGCGCGCTCCGTGCGGCTGGAACTCCCCCGCTTCACGTTGGTGGGGGCCACCACACGCAGCGGCCTGATCTCGGCGCCGCTGCGATCCCGCTTTGGCCTCTCCAACCGGCTGGACTACTACGATCATGCCGATCTGCAGACCATTGTGACGCGCTCCGCCGGCAAGCTCGAGGTGGCGGTGGACCCAGCGGGGAGTCTGGAGATTGCCCGGCGCAGTCGCGGCACGCCGCGTATTGCCAACAACCTGCTGCGCCGCGTGCGCGATTACGCCCAGGTCCGCGCGAACAATCAGATCACCCAGCCGGTGGCTGACCAGGCCCTCTCCTTGCTCGAGATTGACCCGTTTGGCCTTGATGAGATGGACAAGCGGATCCTCGACACGATTGTGCGAAAGTTCAATGGTGGCCCGGTGGGGCTGAGCAACCTGTCGGTGTCGGTCGGTGAGGAGACCGACACGATCGAGGAAGTTTACGAGCCGTACCTGATCCAGGAGGGGTATCTGGAGCGCACGCCCAAGGGGCGCGTGGCCACCCCGCTGGCTGTCGCACGCCTCGGCTTGGCACCGCTGGCCGGTAACCGGCAAGGCGAGCTGCCGCTGCGCTGAGCCACCTCCTCAATTCAGGCTCTTTTATGCTGGCCAGCGGAAGGGCGGCGGGTGATCACCATGTCACGTAGTGTGACGGGATCAATCTGTTGGGTGGGCACGATTGGCATGAAACGTAAGTTCATGATAGGCCTGATCGTCTTTGAGGTGATAGCCGGTATTCTCGTTCTGTTGATGATGCCAGGGCCGCGCCTAAGGTACCTTTATGTTCGAACCACTTGGGCGTTGCCGCACGGTATCCTGGGTTTGGTGTTTAAGCGTCCCTTGGCAGGGTGGGGAATTGCGTGGAGCGACGGAATGCGCTTCGGGGCCCGCCCGAGTGTTATCAGGAAAGCCGAGACCCATGTCGGCAGGGGTATTGGGAGCCAAACCAATGATTGTCCGCAGAAGCCGGCGTCCGCCTCATGGCCGAAGACCTATAACTGGTGGAAAACTTTCGCGTTTAGGAACTGGCGCGAGCATCCGTTTGATTCTACAAGTGCGCCCCAGATTCAGGCTGTCGTTCTCGTTGGTATAAGTGGCGTTTGTCGTGAGTATTCCCCCTTAGTCGTGCTTCGGCGCGGCATGTCAACGAACGACATCCCGGAGCTCGACGGCTGCGAGTTTACATTCCGCTCCAACGCCCTGGTCGAACATCTGTGCCAACTCCCCGCACAAGCGCATTATCCGGATTTGCGCGCGGATGCCTGGTTTGCGATCTATTGCGCCGCTAATCACACGGTTAGAGGGTTCCGCTTGTTTTTGCGTCCCTCGCCGTCAGACTTCGCAGATGAGTTGGGGGTCGCTGCTGCCATCAGCAATGAAATCACGAGAGTCCAAACCGATACACCTTAAGAAACCCTGGCTTAGCACGCAAGCCCGCTGCGAACTGGCGCCCGAGTCGTTACGGGATCGGAACAAAGAAGCTGCCACTGCGAAGAACAAGGGCGTCGCGTATCGTAATGTGATGTTTTTCGAGGTTCACGCACACGCGCCCCCGGTGGGCTTGCCCACCGGTGCGCAGAGATCCGAGACAGAAGTGGCTGAGCAATAGAGCGGCAGTGCGAGGAGAGCCGGCACGGCCGCACCTCGCGCGATTCTTTCTTCTTCTCCTTTTGCGCCTGCTACGGAACTCTGCGCTCCGGCGGCTCAAGGCCGCCGGGGGCGGCGGGGCCGA
>CAYSHQ010000112.1:0-6803 GCA_964430835.1 uncultured Lentisphaerales bacterium | reverse complement strand
CGTCAGGCACAGCTGCCCGGGCACCGTCGGGCTGACGCCGCCCGGCGTCAGCATGAGCACCCCCACGACGCGCGCCCCATTGGTCAAGGCCACGTGGATGGGCGCATCGGTACGCAGCCCCACCACCGCCGCACGTGCCACGGTGATCGTGCCGGCGTAGGACGTCACCACCACCACCGCATCGGTTGTCAGTCGTTCGATCGTGCCGGAAAAGCGGTCCCCGCCCTGCACTTCCACCAGATCGCCCCGCGCCACGGCGGCCAACAGCAGAGCCGCCGCCCGTGCCAGGAGCCCCAACCTATGGGATCGCACACCCATCCGCCACCTCCTTGCCATCTCCGTCAGCCCGCGCTACGGCATCGTCCGCGGCGCTCCGTGCTGCAACAACGCCGGCAGGCACAGATCCAGCCGCCCTTGCAACCACACCCAGACCACCAGCACCAGCACCACCGCCAGCACCACCAGCAGCACGGTCAGGCGCCCCTGGTTCTTATCTGCATACGGATCGGTCAATTGCCGCTCCGCCCCCTCCGGCAGGCGGGCCTCCTGGGTAAAGACTTGCCCGAGCAACATGGTCATGCGAATCCGCCGGTTCACGGCCCAGCGACAGGCATTCAACACCGGCGCCAAGTCGCGACTGCGCAACTTGAAATAGACCAGGATCACCGAGGGCCCCGAGATCGACAGAATCACCAGCACCACCCCCAGCAGCGACTTCCATAGCGGCAGCTTGCTGACCGTTCCCAGCAACCCTCCCACGGCGGAGCCGAGCAACCCCACCGCAATCCCCAGCGCCGCCACCGAGGATGCCATGGCCGCCCCATCCATCTTGGACGGCAGCGCCGCCGGCGCCGACGGGATCGCCGGCACAGCCGCCACACCGCCCGCTGCCCGGGCGGCTGTGTGCTCCACCGAACGCGCCGCCGCGGCCATGGCCGCCTCCTGACGGGCGGTGACCAGCTTACGGATCTGGTCACTGACCATCGTCGCAAGCTTCTTCCACGGGGCCCAGAAGGCCTCCTTCAAACTAATAGGGCCTTCCACCACCTTGACAATCACCGCGTCCCAGCAGCGCTTCTCCCGGTCGTAGAAGATGCCGTTGCGCCCGACCCAGAGCGTATCGGAGAATCCAGCCGTGACCGCCGCACAGATCAGCCTTTTGGCACCCGTGGCGGGCTGGGACAATTCACAGTACGCCAGATACAGCTTACTCGTAGCCGCCAGCATGGCGTGCCGGTCGATATCCTCCACCGACACGCACAGGTCACAATACCGTCCGGCAATATATAGGCGTCCTGCCTGGAAGATCTCCGCCTGTTTGGGGTCGTAGAAATCGGCGAAGCTCACAAAGTTATTGAGCAGTCGCAACAGGTCACGATGCAGCAGAATCAGCTTCTCCACGGCCTCGGTCAACTCATGCTCGCACTCCTGCTCGCTGTCCAATTGAATCAACGCCTCCAGGCGGGCACGCACGCCGGAGGCCAGCAGTTGGCGCACCCGCGCCAGCCCCAGCGGCTCCACTTCTACGCCTGCCTTACCTGCCAGCCACGCCTCATACGGACGCACCCGGTCGCACAACGCCAGCCACTCCGCCTCGGTCAAGGCCGATGCCGGCCGCTGTAGCAACGCTTCCACGGTCTGTCGGCGAAAGGTCTCCATCGCGGCCGCCCAATAGGGATTCAACCCCTCGCCCAGCGGCAGCGATTGGCCCGGGGCGATGGCCGCCAACGGCAGCGCAGCGATCGCCGGCGATGACAAAGAGAGCTCCTGCCGCGCCATGGACGTAAAATCATCGGCCGAGCAATTCAGCGGGGCCTGCGCCTCGGAGGCAAACCGGGCCAGGCGGCAGCGCGCAAAATAGTCGTCCACCTTTTGCCGCACGGCCTGCCAGCAGGCCACTGCAGCGCCGGTCTGCGAACCGAGCGGCAGGATCGCCGGCTGGGTCTCCGCCTGCGCCCACCACGCCACATACGCTTCGCCGGCCTGAAAGAACGCGATCGTACGCGGCAGCGTCACACCCAGCGTGCCATCGCGGTCCGCCGCTCCGCCGAGGGTCCGGATCATCTCCTCGATCACCTGGCGCACCTCAGGGTCGTCCGCCGCCGTGGGCGGCACCACCCCGTCACCGTTGAGCCGCATCTGTTTCAACACATCCACCCGTGAGATGATATCCTCACGCGTGATTTCCTGCGCCGCAGGCTTGCCGACGTTGGCCAGGATTCGCCGCGCCGCAGCCAGAATTCTGGCCCCCTCCGGCGTGGCGTCCTGAATGGCAGCCAGCGGCAACGCCGCCGCGCCACGCATCAGTTCAGCCGGATCACGCAACTGCGCCACGGCCCACTGTACGGCTGCCAGCAGTTCCGGCGCGCGGATGCGCCCGTCGTGGTCTGTGTCAATCAGATCGAGCGTGCGCGCATCAAACATCACTCCGCGCGTCGGGCAGCTCAACACGACCCAGAGCTTCTGATCCAACTCGGCCAACCGCGCGAGATCCTGCCCGCTGCGGAACATCACCTGATCCAGTCCACACGCGCGGAAAAACTTCCAGCGGTGCGCCCCACTCCCCCCCATATCGGTATCTTTCATCGCCATCCTCCCAAGGCGCGTATTGTGGCGTGTCCCGGCAGCGCCGTCAACTCCAGGGAGCAACGGTGGAAGATTGGGTGGGTGTGGGGGGCAGGCGGGGAGAGCTTGCCGATGCTCCTCGCTTATGCCATGCTTCTCCCCATGCCATTGCTGCGTCAGAACGGTTCTGGCATCTTTTCGGCCCGTGCGGGGGCGAACCCGACCGGAGTATGCCAAAATGCGATTTCTTTTCAATCTTTCGACGGGGAACCGAGGGGATCACAATGATGTCTACGACGGAAATTAAGCCAAAAGCCGGAAAACGGTTTCTCATACAGGTAGTGGTGGTCGTGAGCCTCGGTGCTGCTTACTGGTGTCTGGGCGAGCGCGGCCAGCGCGAAGGGCACCACAAGCCGGATCCCTCGGCACCAGACAAAACGAGCGCCGAGAATGAGATCGCACCCCTGCGGCACATCCGACAGCCGCGCATTCCATGCGGTCCGGCTGCCAACACCGCGCAAAAGCAACTAGCCCTCGAGCAGGCGTGGTATGATCGGGTTTGGGCGGAACAGTACCAACGATTTGGCACGCATAGCACCAATTGGGACGGGCTAGCTGGTCGGTTTCTGCCGGAGTATGGCAAGTTTCGCGTGGACCCTGGCAATCTCGCCACGTCAAACAGCTTACTCCGGTTGGCCGAGGAGTTGGCGCGCCAAAAATGTGTTGATCCGCTCCTGGTCTATATGTGTGGCAACGCCTGGTCGCAGTTGCGTGACGCTGCCACCGCCGAGCCCATGGTTCGGCAAGGATTGACCCTATTGGAGCAGAGTTCGTATCCGCGTCTGCATCTCTATTTTGCCGCGCGACGGCTGCACAAGATTGGCAAGGATACGAACAGCCTGGGCGCCGAAGAACTCGCGGCTCTGAATCGCAAGAAGCTCACCTATTTGGGGCAGGCGGCCGCCGACCCGGATTTCACCAACGGCAATCAGCGCATCTACCTGCGAGAATTTCTGCCAGAGGTCGGCATCAGCGGCGGGCAACGCGACGACCAAGTCGCGCTCGCCATACACGAAATGACTAACAATCCGCACACCGATCCCTGGATTAGGGCGATGGCTAAAGGAATCTGGCACGTAAAGCGCGCCTGGCAGGTCAGGGGTAGCGGCTATGCCAATACCGTGACCCCAGAGGGCTGGCAGGGTTTTGAGCAGGAGCTAAAAGCCGCCCATCAGGAATTGATCACGGCGTATGCCTTGCACCCCGAATTTCCCGAAGCCGCCGCCGTATTGATTGAAGTCAGTATGGCGACCGACCAGTCCCAGATGACGGCGTGGTTTCAGCGCGCGGTTGCCGCCCAACTGGACTATATGTTCGCCTATAATCAAGCGCGCTGGGGGTTGCGGCCACGGTGGGGCGGATCGCATGCGCAGATGCATCAGATGGGGGTCGCCTGTCTGGAGACGCAGCGCTTTGACACCCAGGTGCCATGGGAATATGTACGCGCCGTGCTGGAAATCGGTTCGGAGCGCGACGATTGGCGCGACGCCTGTCGCCAATTTTGCAGCGTGGCAGAGTTACAGTTGCTCTTCTCCGGGTACGAAGCGGCCGCCACCAATGCCAGCGCCTACTATCAATCGGGGCATGCCATTATGGCGTGGGCTGCCGGACATTATGACGTCGCCGCACAACTGCTTGGCCGCTTGAGTAATTCGCTGGATCGGGCGGCCGTCGACTACTATACGGTATATCCGCGGGACATAATCGCGGACGTCCGCCTGCGCACCAGTGCGAGTCAGGAGGAGTTCGCCGCAGCCGAAACGCAATTCAGACAAGACCAATCCGTTACCTTGCTGCCCTGCTATCGCGGCCTTCTGCAACAGGTAACCAATGATGCCGTGGTGACGAGTTTCCTCAATGATCGCCTGGCGACGTTGGCATTCCGGCAGTCCATGGCTGCGGGTAGGGGTGTCGCGGTGGTGCCGGGAAAGGATTTATACGGGTGGCGCATGGAGGGCGGGCAATGGGAGCGTATGGATAACGGCGCGCTGGTTGGCCGCTCGGGTCAAGATGGCCTGCTCTTGCAGTGGCTACCACTACTCGGGTCGAAATTCGAAATCTCCGGGGAAGTGGAAGCCAATTTCCGCGCCGGCCTGATGATCGGTGGCAACACCTGGGATGCGCAAAATGTGTATCTGGACATCGACCCCTGCGGGAATCAGGTCTGCCTGTACAACTATGCCACCATGAAAACGTCCGTTAAGACCAAGACCCCGCTGGGTAAGCGGAATCGATTTTGTGTGCGTGTGAACGATGGTACATACACGGTGGCAATTAATGAGGAAACCGTGATTACGAATCTGGTGAGCGAAGCAGGCACCCTGCCGCCACGGCCGCTACGCCTCCGGTTGGGCGGACAGTACTGGCAAACCCCCGGGTACTCGGCCAAATTTCACACGCTGAGCATCCGGCCGTTGCCGGGAGCGTTGTAAAGGCGGGTTATGAAAAGGGGGACGCCTGAACCCCGAACCCTGAACCCTGTCTCCTGTCTCCTGAGCCGTTACGATGCGTCTGCCTCTACCCCCGACACCGCCCCCTCAGAACCCATGGCAGAGACCGGCGCGACGTGCTAGAATTCCCGCTTACCAGAGAAAGGTTCCTCGCATGTTTGCCAGAAATGGGGCGTTTCATCTTTTCACCTTCCAGGGGATCGCCGTGCATGTGCACTGGTCCTGGTTTATTGCGGCCATGCTCCTGATCCAGCACCCCATCGGCAACTATCAGGGGGCGGCCTACCTTTGGTGCGCGCTGGAGTACCTCGGCCTGTTCGGCATTGTGCTGCTGCACGAATTCGGCCACGCGCTTGCCTGCAAACAGGTGGGCGGTGAGGCCCATGAGATCGTCCTCTGGCCACTGGGCGGCGTCGCCTTTGTCTCACCCCCGCAACGCCCCGGCGCCACCCTCTGGAGCATTGCCGCCGGCCCGCTGGTCAACGTGGCGTTGATCCCCATCCTGGAGATCATCAACTGGGCCATCTTTGCCTTTGGGTGGACGCCTGATATCAACATTCGCATCCTGCTGCTCGCCATCACGCGCATCAACTATGGCATCCTGCTCTTCAACCTGATCCCCGTCTACCCGCTGGACGGCGGACAGATCCTGCGCTCTTTGCTCTGGTTTGTGATCGGGCGCGGGCGCAGCCTGCTGGCAGCCTCCATCATCGGTTTCGCCGGCGTGGCCGTACTACTCGTACTCGCTGTGCTCGGCCGGAACTTCTGGCTGGGGCTGATCAGTGGCTTTGTCCTGCTCAACTGCTGGCAGGGGTTGCGCCAGGCCATGGCCATGTCGAAGATCGATGATCTCCCCCATCGCGCGGGTTTCGCCTGCCCTGCGTGCCAAACGCCGCCGCATATCGGCAACTACTGGATGTGCGGCCAGTGCCGCACGCCTTTCGACACGTTTGCCTCACGCGCCCAGTGCCCCAACTGCGGCACAACCTACACCACTACACGCTGCCTGACCTGTGGCAGTTCCCACCCACTGCGCGACTGGTATACCTCCCGTCCACCCCCGCCCCCGCCGCCCTGCCAGTAACCGCACAGCGTGCGGCACCACCACCCACATGGATGAAGCGGGATTCAGGATTCAGGGGTGGTGTCATAGCCCATAATCATTCAACTTCCTCAATAGCACATCCGCATCTGTGATCGCGGCACGCGACAAGGAAAGAAAGACCTTCTTTTGTTGAGCAGCGGACAGTCCGGCCAGCAACGCTCGATCCATGCTATAATCGACGATGTTAAACAGCAGGCCATCCCAGGCGGAATATGCGGTTCGCAAATCGTAGAATTCCTCGCGGGCCATTATGCCTAATCCTGCCTTTGCCACCATCCCCCGCCCTGTGTCTGGCGCATCCGGAATCACAAGTTTGGCTTCAGCCAAAAAGAGATGATACCAGCGGTTGGCAACGCCAAGACCTTTGGCAATGGCTACCAAGGAAGCCCTCACAGCCAGCAATTCCTTTTGGGCGTTCTCCAATACGCCTGGCAACTCTTCTGCGTTTTGACCTTGGCCAACCATTTCCAAGGCCTGCTTCATGAAGACCGAACAGCCATGCCGAGTTTCTTTCAGCCTGGAATCTTTCACAATTATATGAACATTAAGAACCATTGCCTGCAAACCTCTACCTGTGCCCCCTCTCTTGCTTCCTTTAACGCACCATTCTTCCGAAAAGTCAC
>CAYSHQ010000111.1:0-6816 GCA_964430835.1 uncultured Lentisphaerales bacterium | reverse complement strand
GGATGCGCCCGGTGCGATTGGGGTGTGCGCCAAACTAATGTGGCAGGCGTTCGAGCAGTTGTGCGGCGGCGGCCGCCTCGGCGGCGCGGCGGGTGGGGCCTTCGCCGATGCCTTCCTGGTGTTGCACGTGCACGCGGGCGCGGTAGCGGGGGGCGTGCGCGGGGCCTTCCACGGCGAGGCGCTCATAGACGGGGGTGCATTGGTAGGTGGCCTGGGCCAGTTCCTGCAGGGCGCCTTTGGGGTTGTCGTGGGGTTGGCTCGTGCCGTCGGCAGGGAGGCGGGGTGCGATCAATTGTGTGAAGAGTTTCTGGCTGGCGCGCAGGCCGCCATCCTGCCAGGCGGCGCCGAAGACCGCTTCCATGCTGTCGGCGAGCATGCTGGGGCGGTCGCGTCCGCCGCTGCGTTCCTCGCCTTTTCCCATGCGCAGAAAGGTACCGAGGCCGATGGCGCGTGCGGTTTCGGCGAGGGCCTTGCCGCTGGCGACCTGGCTGCGGAGCACGGTGAGTTGCCCCTCATTGGCGTCGGCATGTTGATCGAAGGCATGCTGGGCCGCCAGGAGGCCCAGCACGGCGTCGCCGAGGTATTCCAGTCGCTGGTTGTGGTCGGGGGCGCTGGCGTGTTCGAAGCAGTACGAGGGGTGCGTCAAGGCGGTCTGCAGCAAGGCGCGGTCCTTGAAGCGATAGCCGAGGCGTTTTTCCAGGTCGCGTAGCGGATGGGGTGGTGGGAGCAGGAACATGGCGGGTGGCGGCGGGTCTCCCCGGTGTTAGCGGGTCAGATCTGCGGCGAACGCCAGGGCCAGCAGGTTGAAAGAGGTTGCCAGCACCGGGTCGCCCTCCATGTAGCGGTTGTTCGTGTTCTGCCAGGAGCCATCCGCTTTCTGCAGGCTCGTGATCTTGCGGATGAGTTCCTCGCGCCAGGCAATCGCGGCGCCGTCTTTGCGCGGGAGTGCCTCGTGGCGCGAGACCGCCAGGGCGCGGGCCATGACATTGTAGTAGAAGAAGAGTCCTTGCGGACCCATGCCGGGGTTCTCCTCGAGCGTCCAGTGGCGGGTGGCGAAGTCCACGGCGGACGTCACGCGCGGATCTTCGCGGGTGACATTGGCATAGACCATCGAGAGCAGGCCGACGTAGGTGATGCTGCCGAAGGAGCGCAGGTAGACCTGCCCGGCGGCGTTTGTGCCGGTGCCGGCCTTGGCGTCATCCGGGTTGTAGAAAAAGCCGCCGGCGTCGTTGGTGGAGCTGTTGGTGGGGCTGTTCTGGAGTTTGCTGACGTAGTCCAGGGCGGCCGTCCAGTTGATATCCACGCGCTTCTCGCTGGCGGGGCGCTGGTCCTCCACGTTCTGGGTGCGCCGCATGGCTTCCAGGGCGAACATGGTGTTGTCGAGATCCGTATAGGCGCGGCCGGTGGCACGGTCATAGCCGAAGCCGCCGTTGTACACATCGTCACCCAGGTGCTGGGAGGTGCCGACGACGGTGCGGGCCTGGAGGATGACGGGGGTCAGATCCTTGCGCCCCGTGGCGTGCAGGGCGGTCATGCAGATGGCGGTATTGTAGTTGGGCATGCCACCCCCTTTGATACCGGGGATATTGACATAGATGCCGCCATTGGTCTGCACGCAGGAGAGGATGAAGGCGATGGCGCGGTCGGCCATGGCCTGGCGGTTGGTCTCGCCGGAGGCGCTGATGGCCCAAAGCGGCAGGCCGCTCAGGGCCGGAAAGCCGGGGCGGGACCAGGCGCCGTTGGTGGCCTGATTCTGCTGCAGCCAGTCGAGGCCGCGGGTGATGGCAGCCCGGGCCGTGCTGCGGCTGTCGGTGGTGGTGGTTTGGCTGCGGGCCATGCTGGCCGCCAGAGTGAGAGCCAGGCTGGCGACTATTCCAACGGTGCGGATCTGCTGCATATCGTGCTCCTGTATGAAAGGGGTGTAGCGGTAGTTTTCCGGTTAAACGTTGCCAGGCGGCGATCGGTTCAACAAATTACAAAAGTTGTTGCCATTGCCGGATTATGCCGTGGCGTGCTACGCTGCGCAAGCATGGAGGTGGATCCTACAACCGGAGCGGAATGTGATGACCGGGTGCTGATGACGCGCGCCTGTCAGGGTGACCGGGAGGCCTTTACCGAGCTGGTGCGTCGCCATCAACGTCCCCTGTTGAACTTTTTCCGCCGGTGCGGCGTTACTAGAGATGCGGAGGATCTGGTGCAGCTGACGTTTATCCGGCTGTACCGGTATCGTGAGCGCTATACGCCGCGTGCCAAGCTGACGACGTTCCTGTATCTGCTGGCGCGGCAGGTTTGGATTGATGAACTGCGGCGTCGCCAGCGCGAGGAACGGTTGCGCAAGGGGCTGGAGGCGGAGCCGCCGCCGGAGACGGGTGGCGCGGCACAACCGGAGACCGGGCGCATGGATGTGGCGCGTGCCCTGGAGGCGCTGCCGGAGGGGATGCGGTTGGTGGTGGTGATGGGCATGTACCAGAACATGGACTATGCGGAGATTGCGAAGGCCTTGCGCATCCCGGTGGGGACCGTGAAGTCGCGGATGTATTACGCTTTGCGCCAGTTGCGGCAGATCATGGAGGGGGCATGAAACGAGGTAAGGTGAGTATGGCGGATCGCTGGCAGGCTGGCATAGAGCGGTTGGAGCCGGCGTGTCCGCAGGCGGTCTTGGCGGCGGCATGGGCCACGGATAATCTTGATCTGGCCGAGCAGCAACGCTATGCGGAGCATGTCCGGCAGTGTGCTGTGTGCGCGGGCGAGTTGGCGGCCTGTCGGCGGATGGTGGCGTGTCTGCGTGACGCACCGGAGGCGGCGGGGCCGGAACCGGCGGGGGATTGGACCGAGCGGATTATGGCCGGGCTGCCGGCGCAGGCGTTTGCGTCTTCGTCGTGGGCGCGGATGCTTCGGTTTGCGCGGCCGTACCGCTATGCTTGGGCGGCTGCGGCTGCGGGGGTGGCGTTATTGACCGCAGGGTGGCTGATGGCGCGGGCGGGGCAGACAGGGCGGATTGCGCAGGCCGGGTGCGCCTGGATTGCGAGCCATCAGGAGACGGATGGTTCCTGGGATCCGGAGGCCGGGGGCGGGGTGGCCCGGTATCGGCCGGCCTTGACGGCACTGGCGACGCTGGCGCTGGTGCGCGAGTCGGAGCGGTACCGCAAGGAGATCGCGGCGGCGTGCGCGGCGCTGCAACGGTTGCAGGGCGCCGACGGGGGGTTCGGGCCGGATGATTCCGGGCGCATGTACAATCAGGCGCTGACGACTTGGGCGTTGTTGGCTGCGTATGATGGCGGGCGTCACCCGGAGCTCAAGGACGTGATCGACCGGAGTCTGGGCTACATCTGGTCGCGGCAACAGTCCATGGGCGGGTGGGGGTATCTGGGTGGTGGGGCGGATGCCGCCAATACGGCGGTCACCGCGTGGCAGGTGCAGGTGCTGGCACGGGCGCAGCAGGCGGGGTGGCCCGATCATGGTGGACAGTTACGCAAGGGGTTGGCCTGGTTGCGGCAGCGGGCGGAGCGTGGCGGTCAGTTTGACTATACCGAGGCGCGGGGGTGTGGGGATGGTTCTGCCACCTTGAATGCCATGGGGGCTTATACGTTGCTTGCTGCGGGTGGAGCGAGCGGCGAGTGGGCGGGGGTCACCACACGGGTGGTGGACCGGATGCGGCGTGAGGCACAGGGGGAGGGCGCGGGGGATGCCGATTTTTATCGGGCCTTTTTCACGGTGGCGGCTTGGGAGGCGAGTGGTGATCGCGTGTTGGCGGGGCGTGTCCGCGACGGGATTTGCGATAAACATGAAACGCGCGGTCTGAACAAGGGGTCTTGGGCGCCTGTCGACTCCTGGAGCAAAGTGGGGGGGCGGCTCTACGCTACGTCGCTGGCGGTGCTTACCTTGCAGTCGCGTACGAAAGGGACCCTGTAGGCCGGAGGGGGGCGCCCGGTTTATCCTCGTAAGGGGCGGGCGCGGTGGTGCGTGGTGGTCTGTTCAGGCGAAGGGGGTGTCTTTGCGTGCGGCGGTGATCATGCGCATGGTTTCGATCACCTGATCCAGCGTGATGGGGAAGGGGCGATTTTGCCGGATGGTGGCGAAGAGGGCCTCCCAGAGCCTGATGTGGCCGGCAGGCGCCTTGGGGTTGAGCGGGATGGACGCATCCACCCATTTGAGGTTTTCGGGTGAGCCGAACGATCCCAAGGGGGGCGTGCGTACGCTGGCGCGGCGCCGCGGGAGTTTCTGTTTTGGATCCAGATGACGCACGCGCAGTTCTTCCCCCACGGAGTAGGTCAGGGCGCCGCGGGAGCCGGTCACGGTGTATTCCGGTTCTGGCAGGATGCGACCGCCCGAGAGTTCCAGGTCAATGGTTAGTCCATCGCCATTGCGCAGCAGGATGTGGACATAATCTTCCGCGTCGCCGGAGGCGGTCACCCGTTTGAGGTCGGCCCAGATTCTGGCCGGGGGTGCGCCGAGGAATTGCAGCGCATGGTCCAGATAGTGCGGGCCTTCGTGGAGGATCAGGCCGCCGGCGCAACGCTTGACCGTCTGCCAGTCATCTCGCCGCTGGAACCGCCCCTGGCGGATTTTGATATCGTAGATGTCGCCCAGCAGGCCGGAGGCGATCACGTCGCGGATTTGCAGGAAGCCGGGTTCGAAGCGGCGGTTCTGGCGCACGACCAACCGGTTACGGGCCTTGACGGCGGCGGCGCGCAGCACCAGGGCTTCGTCATAGGTGCGGCAGAGCGGGGTTTCCACCTGCACCCATTTGCCGGTGCCGAGCGCGACCAGCGCCTGGTCCAGATGGCAGTCGGAGCCGGTGGCGATGTCCACGAGTTCGACCGTGTGATCTGCCAGCAGGTCTTGCAAGCGGCGATAGGCTTGGCAGTGATAGCGTGCGACCGCCAGATCGCGCCGTTCCTTGAGGGGGTCGCAGACGGCGACGACGTGAAAGAGGTGGGAAAGCTGTTCGAGTTCCGGACCGTGCATCCCCCAGCCAGCGCGCCCCAGGCCAACGATGCCGACGCGTACAGGGGCGGTGAATTGTGTGTCCATGCTTAGCTCCTCCACACGATGGCAGCGACGCATTACCGGTCACGAAGCATTTACAACATGGTTTTCAGTATGGCTCTTTCTTGCTTAGGAAGTCAATCTTTCTTCGGTGCGCGCGTACGCAGAGGCAGGAATGTTTTTCGTGGACTTCTGGTCGCAGATGGCCGATAGTACGCCGCTGCTGTTTTTATGGAATGGAACGACAGGGATCGCATGAAGCAGAAGCAGAAAATCCGAAGCGTCACCGGCGGCGTCACGGCTCCCAAGGGGTTTCGTGCGGCCGGTGTGGAAGCGGGGATCAAATACGCGAATCGCAAGGATTTTGCCTTGCTGGTGGCCGATCAGCCGGCGGCGGCGGCGGCCGTGTTCACCACCAACCGGGTGGCGGCGGCGCCGGTGTTGCTGGATCGCCAGCACATCCGCAGCGGTCGGGCGCAGGCTGTGGCGATCAACAGTGGTTGTGCGAATGCCTGTACCGGCAAGACCGGCATGCAGAACGCCCTCACCATGGCGCGGGCTACGGCGGCCGCGCTGGGCATTGACGAAAAGCTGGTTCTGATCTGCTCGACCGGCGTGATTGGCGCGAACCTGCCGATGGATCGGATCGTGGCGGGTGCGCAGCTGGCGGCCCAGGCGTTGCGGCGCCAGGGCGGCCCCGACGCCGCGCGGGCGATTATGACCACGGACACCGTGGACAAGCAGGCGGCGCGCAAGGTGAAGATTGACGGGCGGGACGTGGTCATTGGCGGCATGTGCAAGGGCTCGGGGATGATTGAGCCCAATATGGCCACGATGCTCGGCTTCCTGACGACGGATGCGGCCGTGGCGCCGCGCGCCTTGCAGGCGGCGCTGCGGACCGTGGCGGATGCGAGCTTCAACCGCGTGGTGGTGGATGGTGATCGCAGCACCAATGACACCCTGATCCTGCTGGCTAGCGGCGCAGCGGGTACCCGCGAGCTTACGCCGGCGCATCCGCAGTGGGCAGACTTTTGTGAGGCCCTGTTGGCGGTGGCCACGGACCTGGCCAAGCAGATGGTGCTGGATGGCGAAGGTGCCACCAAGCTGGTGACCGTGCGCGTGAAGGGCGCACGCTCCACCCGGGATGCGCAACTGGCGGCCCGTGCTATTGCCCGTTCGGCGCTGGTCAAGACTTCGTGGTTTGGTCGGGACCCGAACTGGGGGCGCGTGATCTGTGCGGCCGGGTACTCCGGGGCGGTGGTGCAGGATCAGCGGGCCCAGATCTGGTACGGCGATGTTTGCGCCTATGATTGCGGACGGGTGGCAGATGCGGCGACGCTGCGGAAATTAAAGGCCGTCATGCAGGGGCGCGCCTTTGATGTGACGGTGGATTTGCATCTGGGCAAGGGGGCGGACACGATTTATACGTGTGATTTCTCCCTGGATTATGTCAAGATTAACGCGTGTTATGCGACGTAAGCGAGGCTGTGCTGGAAACATCCATGCAAAAGGTTATTGAAAAAGCGGCGACACTGGTCGAGGCGCTCCCGTATCTTCAGGAGTTCCGGGGGGCCGTGGTCGTGGTCAAGGTCGGGGGGAGCGTGATGGAGTCGCGGGAGGCGCTGGAACGGCTTCTCACGGACGTGGCGTTTCTTTCGACGGCGGGCATGAAGACCGTGTTGGTGCATGGCGGTGGCAAGGCCATCTCGCGCGGCATGGAGAAGAGCGGCATCGCGCCACAGTTTGTGCAGGGGCTGCGCGTGACCTGCGGCCAGACGATCCGGGTGGTCGAGCAGGTGATCAAGCAGGAGGTCAATGCGGCTGTGG
>CAYSHQ010000110.1:0-6816 GCA_964430835.1 uncultured Lentisphaerales bacterium | reverse complement strand
CCCCGAGACCGGCGAACTGCTGCTGGTGGACACCAGCTCCCGCCGCGTGCGCGAGACGTTTGCGCAAAACGCCGAGCGCGAACGCACCGAACTGCAGAGTACGCTGCGCCGCTGCGGCCTCGACACGCTGGAGATCGCCACGGACCGGCCGTACCTGGACGATGTCCGCCGCCTCTTTAAGCGCCGCCAGTTGCGCGGCGGGAGGCGCGCATGAAGCGCCACGCCACACCCCTGCTCGCACTTTGGCTCATACCCGGCATCCTGCTGGCGAAACCCGCTGCCGCGCCAGCCACCTTTACGGCGGATCTCTCGCAGGGGGCCGTGACCATCGAGCTGCGCGCTGAACCCGCCCAGGTCCCCGTGGACCGCGACCTGTTCGTCACGCTCCGGATTACAACTCCGGATTATCTCAAGGTTACCGTACCGGACCTGCGTGATCGCTTTAGCGGCTTCAAGGTGGCAGACGGGTTCACCCGCGATCCAGTCACGGCCGCCGGCACCACCCGTCTGGAGCAACGCTGGCGCCTGGTGCCGGACCTGATGCGCACCTACCGGCTGGCGCCCTTCGCGGTGCAGGTGGATGACACGCGCATGCGTCCGGCCAGCACCACCTGGCTGGCCACGCGACCCGTGGTCTTTCCCGCCATGCCGACTCCGGCCGCCACGGTCTCCGGCGCGCCGGAAGTCACCCCCCGCCCCTTCTGGATCCCCTTCACCCCGCGCGCCGTATTTGGTCTGCTGGCCCTGGGCCTTCTGGCGATTCTCGGCGGTGTGCTGCTCTTCCGTGGCGCGCGCTTGCTCCAGCGCAACATTCAGGAACGGCGCATGAGCCCGCGGGAGCGTGCCTTTGCCGAGCTCGACCGCCTGCTGCGCCGTAACCTCGTGGATAAACGGATGTACAAGGATTTCTATATTGAACTGACCATGGTGGTGCGGCGTTATATTGAGCGTGCCCACCTCATCCATGCCCCGGAGCAGACCACGCAGGAGTTCCTTGCGGCCGCGGCGCAGCACCCGCATTTCCGCACCGCCGCGCTGGCGCAGCTCAAGGAGTTCCTGGAATCCGCCGACCTGATCAAGTTTGCCGGGCTGGAAGCCACGCCTAAGATGGCCGACGAGGCCGTGGCCGGTGCGAAGTCGTATGTGGAGCAGGATGCCGGAACCGACGGAACGCCTAAAACCGCAACGGCCGCGAGCCAACCGTTCCGCTGACCATTTATGAATCCGTACGAAAACCGATAACACCCATGTTCCGTTTTGCCACACCACTCGCGTTTCTGCTGCTCGTCCCCTGGGCGCTGGCTGTCTGGCGCCTGTTCCGGCGTGGCGCGCCTGCGGCCATTCTGTTCGCGCCGATGCACCGCCTGCCGGCCCGCGCCGCCGGCTGGCGCGTGGCTCTGGCGCGACTGGCACCCTCGCTCTTTGTAGCCGGCACCCTGCTGCTGATCGCCGCCGCCGCCCGCCCCCAAACCCACCTCTCCCGCTCGCAACGGAACATTCGCGCCATCGCCATCGAGATGGTCGTGGACGTCTCCGGCTCCATGCAGGCCCTCGACCTGTCCGAAAAAACCGCCGTGGGGTACAACTACAAGACCCGGCTAGACGTGGTTAAGGAGGCCTTTGGCACCTTCATCCAGCAGCGCCCCGATGACCTCATTGGTCTGGTCACCTTCGGTGGCTATGCCGCCACGCGCTGCCCGTTGACGGCCGATCATGCGGCGCTGCTGCACGTGCTGAAAGGCGTCGAGATCCCCCGCGAACGCACCGATAGCCAAGGTCGCCCGGTAGACCAGGAAGAGATGCTCACGGCCGTGGGTGATGCGCTAGCCACCGCCGTGGCACGTGTCGCAACCGCTGAACCTAAAACCCGCATTGTCGTACTCCTGACCGACGGCGACTCCAACACGGGCGTGATCACACCGGAACAGGCGCTGGAGGCTGCCCGGAAGACCGGCATTCAACTCTATACGATCGCCGTGGGAAGCAGCGGTCAGGCCCCCTTCCGGGTGCGGGATGCCTTCGGCCGCGATACGATCGCCTATGGTAACGTGTCGTTTAACCCGGAACTGCTCAAGCAGATGGCAACGCAATCCGGCGGTAAGTACTTCAACGTGCGCGACCATGAGGGGATGCAGCAGGCCATGGACGCCATCAACCAGCTCGTCACCACCCCGATCGCCCGCAATATCTACGAACAGTACAACGAACACTACCTCTGGTATCTGCTAAGCGGCGCCCTGCTCACCATGCTGGCGCTTACCCTGCAGATGCAGGCCAGCCGGAGGCTGCTATGAGCATGTTTGTCTATCCCTGGCTGCTGATGCTTCTGGTGGTAATTCCGCTGCTGGGCGCGCTCTGGTTCTGGATGGCCCGGCAAGGACGCCGCAACCTCTCGCGCCTCGTCTCGCCAACACTCCAGCCGCGCCTGATGCCCCCCCATTCCGTACTGCGCTTCGACCTGCAGCTAGGGCTGGCACTCGCCGGCCTGCTGCTGCTCCTGCTGGCCGCCGCCCGTCCGCAATGGGGAAGCCGCGAGGAACGCGTCACCAGCCGCAGCCGCAACCTCGTCATCGCCCTCGATGTCTCGCGCTCTATGCTGGCCCGTGATGTGCACCCCAACCGCTTGGAGCGCGCCAAGGTGGACATCATGGATCTCATCGGCGAACTGAAAGGCGATCGCGCCGCACTGCTGGCCTTCCGTCGGCGGGGCATCCTGCTCTGCCCGCTCACCACCGATTATGCCTTTCTGCGGCAGGCGCTGGACGGTCTCGCCCCCGACAGCGCGCCGCGTGGCGAAACAGATCTGGCCGATGCCATCCGCAAAGCGCTGGAAGCCTTAGAGCCCGCGCAGGATGACAGCAATGCCATCCTGCTAATCTCCGATGGCGAAGATTTGGCGGGGGCGGCCCTCACCGCCGCTCAAGAGGCCCGCCAGCGTGGCGTTCCCATCTTTACTGTGGGTATTGGCGATGCCAGCGGTGCCAGCATACCGGATGAAAACGGCGCCCTGACCTACCGGGGCGAAAAAGTCCAAAGCCGGCTGACCGAAGAGACGCTCTCGGCCATCGCGCGCGAATCGGGCGGCCGCTATGTGCCGCTCGGCACTGCCAGCACCGTGCAAACCACGCTCGGCTCGATCTTCCGGCAACACCTGCGCCAGATCACCGCCCGCGAGCAGCAGGAGCGCCTGGCCCGCCGCCGCATCGACCGCTACCAATGGTTCCTCTTCCCTGCCATCGGCTTGCTCCTAGCCACCGCCGCGCTCAGCCGCGGACGCCTCTCCGCTTCGCGCCCGGCGACCCAACGACACCCGCCACAGACAGCCGCCACGCCGCCGCCGCTACACGCCATCGCCCCCCTGACGATGCTGCTGGCGCTCTCACTCGCCAGCGGCACCGCCTACGCTGCCAGCCTTGACGCGCCTGAATCCACGCCGCCCGCACGCCCCGCGCCAGCCGCGGCCACCAGCCACACCAACGCCGTGGGCGCCGCCGCCGGCGGACGCGCCGCCGCACGCAAAGCACAAGCCTTGTACCGCCGCCACCGCTTCACCGAAGCCGCCGACGCCTACGAGGCCGCCGCACGCAACGCCGACACCGAAGAGTCGCAAACCTACCTCTTCAACGCCGCCCTCGCCCGCCATGAGGCCGCCCGCGAACAGGAGGCCATCGATCTGCTTGAGCCACTGGTTCACGCGACACGCGCGGGCGACCGTGCGGCCGAATTGCTCGGCCTGGCTGCTTTTCAACTGGCCGCCGCGACCAACGGCCCGGAAGCCGCAGCTGCGAAGGTCGATGCGCTGGAAACCGCCGGCTCCGCCTTCCAGCAGGCCCTGCGCAACCAGCCGCAGGAACCCCGCCGCCAACGCAACCTGCACCGCGTCTCCCAGCAACTCCCCGCCCTGCGCGAGGAAGCCCGCATCGCGCGTTTGCTGAAACAACATGGCCAGACGCCACCCGACCAGCTCGTCACCACCATGTTGCACGAACAACGCGCCCTGCTGCAGGAAATACCTGCCGCTTTTACCAACGAAGCGCCTGCGCAGATCCGGCTGCTGGAAGCCCTGGCGGAACGCCAGGAGCGCGCCTGCGATCTCTGGGTTCCCCTCAAGCAGGCCGTGCTGCAATCCCCTTCCCTGACCAATGTCGAGCAGCGCGCCCAGTTTGAACGGCTTGTCGAGACCACCCGCGATACCATGAGCGCCTGCGCCGCACAGCTGCGCGACCTCAACCCCGAGGCCTGCACCACCCTGCCACGCACCGAACCGCCGGTCTACCTCTTCTGGCGCAGCCTGGTTGGTCCGCCCACCCTGCTCGACGAAGATATCGCCCTGCAAAGCAACGCCATCGTCCGGGCCGCCACCCCCATCGTCCCCTACCGCCCCGATCAACCCGAAGCGCTGGCCTTGACGCGCGCCTTCCAGCAGCGCTTCCCGGATTGGGCCGCGCAGGTGGTACAAGCCGCGCAGACAGATACCAATGCCCCGACCCTCACACCCAAAGACCAGGCCGAGATCGAACGCCTGACCGCGGAAACGATCCCGCTGCAGCAGGAACCATCGCCGCGCCATCAGGCGCAGGCGCTACGCAACCTGCTGCAAATCCGGGAGCTGCTCCCCAAGCAGAAACAGCCACCGGAATCGCAACCGCAACAACAGCCCCAGCAGCAACCCCAGCAGCAGCCGCAGCCGCAGCAACAGTCGCAGCCCAAGCAGGAGGAGAAACAGGAACAGCAGCCCAAGGAAGAACCGCGCGAACAACCGCCCAAGAACGTACAGGACCTCCTCCAGCGCGCGCTCCAACGCGAAAAGGAACACGAAGCCGAAAAACGCCGGCAGCTGGAGAAGCTCCCGATGCTCCCCAACGAACGTGACTGGTAACACACCCACAGCGCCCTCGCCGTACGCGCCCGCCGGCGCCCACGCCGCATGACACACCGTCTTCCCAGCGCCATAGAGCGATCCGGCCTCACGCAATGCCGGTTGGCGTGGCTTTGCCTGTGCACTGTCACAACCGTACAGGCGGCGAGCCTTTCCCTGGACGTACAGCCGAACCGCACACAGATTTACCAGGGCGAGAGTCTGGTGCTGAATGTCACCGTCAACGGGGCCGATGTCGACTTGCCGACCCCTGACCTATCTGCGCTGACGGGGGAGACCCAGCTGCTGGGCTCCCAAAGTAATAGCCGGCGCATGATCTCCTACGTCAACGGCCGGATTTCCCGCGAGGAAACCCAGGCACGCCTCTTCGCCTTCCAGGTGCAACCACGCACCTCCGGCGTCTTCGCGACTGGCCCCGTTACCCTCACCTACAAGGGACAGCGCTACACCGCCAGCGGCCCGGCCGTTCAGGTAACCGGCCAGGAGCCGCAGGACCTGGTATGGGCAACCCTGACCGCCAGTCGCGATTCCGTGCTGGTGGACGAACCATTCAGCATTACCCTCGCGGTGTTCATCGCCGGCCTGGCGCCCCCCAACGAAAAGATCGAACCCATCTACGCCCAGCGTCCCCCGCGGCTGGAGGCCGTTTTCCTCAGTCAGGCAGAGATCGCCGGCCTGCAGACGCCAGATCTCAAAAACATCCTGGGCCCACTGATTAACAACGATCCACGACGCCCCTCCTTCGAAATCAATAACTACCAATCGCAAACAATGAACCTGTTCAGCGATCCGTTTGGCGATGGCGATCCGTTCCGTCCGCGCCCGCTCCGCTTCCGCCTCCCGGCCGCAGCGGTCATGCGGAATGGTCGCGCGGGCTGGGAATATACCATCACCCTACCCTACCTGCCGCGACAGGAAGGTGACTACACCTTTGGTCCGCTGGCATTCAAGGGCGAGGTCATCCTGGGGGCGGACGCGCGCGGCCAACCCCAACTGCGCCAGATCTCCTGCGTGGGGCCGGCCGTAACGGTACGCGTGATTCCGCCCCCGGAGACCAATCGGCCGGACTCTTTTATCGGCTCCGTCGGCTCCAACCTCACGCTGCGTGCGGAGCTCGATGCCTCAGTCTGCAAGGTGGGCGACCCGTTGACTCTGACGCTGGATGTGGTCGGCGCAGTCAGTCTCGGTAATATGCGCCCCCCCCTGCTGAACCTGCAAAACGACCTGACAACCGACTTCCGGATCTACGACGACAATGTGGCCTCCAGCGCCATTCCATCCGGCAAGCGCTTCCAATACCGGATCCGCCCCATCCGCGAAGGTACGCTGGAACTCCCCCCCATCCAAGTGGCCTGGTTCGATACCGCCAGCCGCACCTATCAGCTCGCATGCTCGGAACCGCTCCCGGTGCAGGCCCGCGCCAACGCGCAGCTCATGGAAGAGAGCCACACCAATGGTATCTCACAAATGACGCGCCTGGAGATCGAGCGCACCGCCACCATTCCTGCCGCAATCATGGTGGCCGGCGCCGGCGCCCGCACGGCCGCACTCCTGCCATCACTCGCGCTCGTCGTACCGCTGCTGCTATCCGGGCCAGCCGTACTGCTGCTAACATGGTACGCGATGACGCTCTACCGCAACCGGCGCCAACTAGCGGCGGCCTACCGACGCCGCTGTGCCCTGTCACGCGTCCTGGCAGACCTGCGCCAGCAGCAACAGGCGCCCCAGGCCGATGCCGCAACCGTCGGGCAACTCGTCCGCCGCTACCTGGCGGAACGCCTGAACGTGGCAGGTGGCGCCCTGACCCCCGCTGAAGTTCTTCGTCTGCTGCAGACGCACAACGTTTCAGCAGCCACCACCGCGGCCTGCGGCGAACTGCTGGCGCGGCTGGACCAGGAACTCTATCATCCGGGCGCGGACCGGACAGGGGCCGCTCC
>CAYSHQ010000109.1:0-6860 GCA_964430835.1 uncultured Lentisphaerales bacterium | reverse complement strand
AACCGGAGTTCCGGCCTACTGAACGCAACTCTGTAATGAAACAGGGATGCGCCCCTTCGCACCGTCGCGCGGCTACGAGGCGGTCGTTTCCGGCTTGGACTCGGCGCGCTCCGGGGTGGCGCGCACCACGTATACCTTGTCGTGCAGGCGTACTTTGCGGCTGACGCCGATAGCTACATGGGTGCCCTGCCGCGCCTCAGTTACACTCTGATGCTCCACCTGAATGCCCGTGACCGGGACGCGTAAGAGGCCGGTGGTCGGCCCTAGAATCAGCAGTTCATCGCCTACTGCAAACGGCTGACCCTGCACGTTGATCTCGGCGGCGTTCACACGCCGGTAGTAGTTGACCACCGGCCCGACAAACTCCTTGCGCTGCGTGGCACGGCTGTCCGGCGCCTGACACAAATCGCCGGTCGGCCGGCCAAAAAAGTAGCCGGTGGAAAAGCCGCGGTTATATACCGATTTCAGGCGCTCGACCAACTCCGCTTGCAGCGCCGGCCAGTCCGCGTTCGGACCGTGCGCCGCCAGATGATCCAGCGCGCGGCGGTAGCTCCGCACCACCACATCGACATACTCCGGGCTGCGGTTGCGTCCCTCAATCTTCAGACTGGCTACGCCGGTCTGCAGCAGCCGGTCCAGAAAAGGGAGGGTGCAGAGGTCGCGAGGACTCAGGACGTAATCTTCGCCCAGTTCGTATTCCAGTTCTCCTTCCACGTCCATAATCCGGTATTTGCGGCGGCAGGGCTGCAGGCAGTCGCCGCGGTTGCCGGAGCGCCCGTAGTGGTAATCCGAGAGAAAGCAGCGGCCGCTGACGGAGACGCACATCGCGCCATGGGCAAAGACCTCGATCTCCAGTGCGGCGGCGGCGGCGCCCAGTTCCTGCTGGAGCGTCTGGTGTATGGCGGCGATCTGTTCCAGGGTGCACTCGCGGGCCAGCACAAAGCGGCGGATGCCGAACGTGCGGTAGTAGTGGAGCAGCGTGGCGGAATTGCTGATGGAGGCCTGGGTGGAGAGATGGCAGGGGAGCCCGGCGCGCTGACAAGCCAGGAGGATGGCGGGATCCCAGGCAATGACCGCGTCGATCTTGGCGTCCACGGCCTGCCGTACGACCTCCGCGACGGCGGGGAGTTCCGGTTCGTAGACGATAGTGTTGAGTGTGAGGTAGGCCGCGACGCCGCGCGCATGGCAGCGGGCCGCGACTTTGGGCAGCTCCTGCCGGCTAAAGTTCTCGGCCGCCACACGCATGTTGAAGCAATCGACGCCGAAATAGACGGCATCACAGCCGGCGGCCAGGGCGGCTTGCAGGGCGGGGGCGCTCCCCGCCGGGGCCAGGAGTTCGGGGGTGGTGGTCAGTCGTGGCATGCTAAGCTTTTGCTTCCGGGGTTGTTACTCGCCGCGCAGTGCGGCGGGTAGAGGGAGGCGGGTGGTGGCCAGTACGGCGGCCGTGATGCCGAGGACACCGGTGGCACCCATGGCGGCGATGACGGCAGCCATCACCCCCACGGGCAGTTCCTGTCCCAGCGAGCGCAGTGCGGGTTGCATGGCCACCAGCGCGGGGAGCACACCCGCCACCAGGCCGGCCAGTAGCAGGTAGAGATATTCCGCCATCCAGTAGTGCCAGAGCTGTCGCCGCGGCAGGCCCACTGCTACCAGCAGCGCCAACTCCCGCCGCCGCGCCGCCGCCTGCCGCAAGACCACCAGCCCGACGCCAGCCGCGCCGAGGATCACGCCCAGCCCACCCAAGACCAGAAACATCTCGAGATAGGCATCCTCCACGGCACCTAGCAGCTGTAGGCGCTCACGGGCCAGGGTCACCACGCCGCCGCTGCGTCCCAGCGCCTGCCGCAGGCGTGCCGCCATCTCAGCCTCCGGTCCCGCACTACGCACCAGCCAGAGCCGATGCCCCGGTGCCGACGGATAGATGCACGCTAAGATGCGCTCGTCCATCAACAGGCTCCCTTGCAGTACGCTGGTGCGCACCGGCAGTGTGCCCACTACGCGCAGGCGCCAGTTCCGGCCATCTTCGCCGGTATAGGTGTAGATCGTTGCTCCCCGTGCGCGGGCATGCAGACCGTATTCCAGCGTGGTTCGGTCGCCTGCCAGCACGGGGATGGTGCCATCCGGCAAGGGCTTTTGCAATTGTGCCCAGAAGGCGGCTGATGCTTCCCCTGCGGGGACAAAAGCCCGGCAGGCTTTCGCTTCGTCGAGCGCGACGCCCAGCAAGCGCGGTTGCTGCGCGCGCTGCAGGTTCAAGCAACCGGCTTCATCCCCCTCGTGTACCCGGAAGGATAGGAGGGTGCCTGCTTCGCCCAATGCCTGCCGGATCCGCTCTTCGCATCGGCGGCCCGGCTCTGGCAGCGACAGCTCCACCAGCGCCGTCATGCCGCCACTACCGGAGTCCGTGCGCTTGAGATGGGCGGCCGGATCCTGCTTCATAGAGAGGGTGCCCACGGTGAGGAAGGTGCCGACAGCCAGCAGCGCCATGACCAGCAGGCTGCGACCGGGGTGCCGCGTGACATTGCGGATGCCGGCCCAGAGCGGGCCGGTGGCGGGGCCGGTCGTGGCGCTTCCCAGGAAGTGGGCCAGCAGGCGCGCCCAGCAGAGGAGTGAGAGCAGCAGGAGCAGCCCGGCCCCAAAGAAGATGCCCGCTGCAGTCGTGGCGTCGGCCTGGTTGCCGGCCGCTAGCAGTGCGATGGCGATCACGGCCGCGCCGATCCCCAGCGCGAAGTTCCGGATGGTCCAGGCGCGCCCGGTACTCGCTATATCTTCTTCCGTCTGATCGCCCAGCAGCAGGCGCACGGGTACGCGCCAGGCACGGCCGACGCCGCCGCAGACGGCCAGCAGCGACAACACCAGCGCCACCCCACCCGCCACCACGGCGGTACGCCACTCCAACAAGAAGGTGATGGGCGTGGCAGCTACGGCGTCGCTCCAGAAGCGGTTTATGGACCACACCAGGGCGCTGGCGCCGCCGATCCCGAGCCCTACACCTGCCACCACACCTGCCAGCAGGGGTGGCAAACTTTCCGCCAGCCAGAGGGCGAAGAGTTGCCACGGCGCAAACCCGGCGGCGCGCAGTACGCCGACCTCCTCGCGCCGGTACGCCACCCCCAACGAGGCTAGCATCCCGGTCAGCAACAGCGCGGCGATCATCAGGACAAACGCCATGCCGGCAAAGAGCTGGCGGAAGTCCATGGCCTGAGCGGCGCTTTGCAAGGCTTCCTGGCGCACGGGGCGTACGCTCAGGCCGAGCTCGGCTGGTGCGGCCCGACGCAAGGCGTCCTGGATGGTGGCTGCGCCGATCTCCGGCGCCAGGCGCGCGGTCATAGCGGGGCCAAAGTACGTGCCGAACAGGCGCTGGCCGGCGGCATAGGTGATAAACGCCTTGGGGGTTGGGCCAAACGCCTTCCAGTAGGCTTCATTATCAGGGTCAGCCAGCATGGTGGGGTCCATGGGGATGCCGATATTCCAGTCGGCACAGCGCTCGACATCGCTCAAGCCGGGGAAGTTCGGCAGGCGTTCGCGTTCTGGCGTACAGGCATCCATCGCCAGCACACCTGCCACACGGAACGTGGCCGTCTCGGCGATCCACTTGCCACCGGGCGCTAAGCGCCGCCCGTGCAGCGTCAGCGCATCCCCCTGGGTCAGCGATAGTTTTTCGGCCAGCCAGGCATTGATCATGATGGCATCGTCCGGCATGTTGGCGGGGACCACGCCCAGGCGCGCGTCGTCTGAAGGGGAGAGCGCGGTGATAAAGCTGTAGGGCGTTTGGCGGACTGTCTGCGAGGTGCTGACCAGGGCATCCACGAGGTGATGCAGCGCCAAAACCGGCGACGGCTGGATGGTTGCCAGGGCCCGGACGTGGGCCTCGTCGAGATAGATACGATCCGCACGCACCAGCCAGGCGCCATTCGTGGCGGCTGTGGTGGTTACGCCGAGATCCGCGGGTAGTAGCGCACGCTGCAGGGCGGCGGCGAGCTGCGCGGGTTCGGCACCGGAGAGGAAGAGGTTGACGCGGGTGTCCACGCCGGCTTGCGCGGCCAGCCAGTCGCGGCTGGCGAAGAGGTTGTATGGCGGGGAGGAGCGGGCGACCAGCGCCAGGCCGCCCAGGGCGGCGTCGGTCTGTTCGCCGCGTAGTTGCACGGGCCGCCGCAGCGCCTGATCGCCACGCGCATCGCCCAGCGGCATTTCCGGCGGGAAGAAGGAGGGGTGCTCGAAACGCAGCGAGAGGGCCACGCCGGTGGACGAGAGGGCTGCCTGCAGCGCGCGGGAGAGGAGGATCTCGCCGGCGGGGAGGTAGGGGCGAGCGAGCGCATCGGCGCGCGGCGGGTCCGGCGGCCCCGCCCTACCCGGTGGTGGGTGGAGCTTTGGAACGCCCGCGTACGGTGCCTGCTGCGGCGGCGGGTCCGGCGGCCCCGCCCTACCCGGTGGTGGGTGGGTGGCTGCGCAGAGGTCCGGGAAGCGGTGGTCTACGCCATAGGCCTGCACGCCGTGCAGGGGCGTCTCGTCACCTGCGGCCTCCATGGCTAGCACGCTGGCGGACAAGCGTACCACCGGTGCCACCGGTGCGCCCGTCTCGCGGGCCAGGCGCTCGGCCAGTGCACCCTCCACCCAGCGGCCGCGCAGTTCGATGGCCGAGCGGATCCCGCCGATGCGTGCCAGTGCCAGCTGGTGCAGGTTCCGGTTGAGCGCCCCGCCGGTCAGCAGGGCTGCGGCCAGCACGGCGGTGGCCAGCATGGCGCCACCGGCCAGTGCCAGGTGCAGGCGCCGATGGAAGCGGAGGCTGCGAATAAGCCAGCGGAACGAATTCATGGGCGGTATCGTAATACACTCCCCATGGTTCGGCCTATACGATTTTTCAGGGGCTTGACTCCCTGCCGTAAATGCGGCAGGGTACCAGCTATCAAGGGGGGGAAGCTGCCATGGCCTTTTTCGCGTTTGACCGTACGACACCAGCCCAGGATTCGCAGTTCATTGGCTTGGTTGTGGGTGTAGACAACCGGCGGGTTACGGTGGAGGTGCCAACGGATCGCCTGGAGCATGTTAGCGTGGGGCAACTGGCGGTCATCCCGGTGGACGGGCTGGATCATTGGCTGGTGGGGTTGGTGGACCGGCTGGTGTGCGGTAGCGCGGGGCTCTTTGCGGAGCAGGGCGCGGAAGCGCCGGCGCTGGAGCCGGCGGGCCGGCTGCACCAGGGGAATGTGGCCACCGTGTCGCTGATTGGCACGGTCAAAGATCGCACCACGGCGGATGGGCGCACGACGTATTGCTTCTCCCGTTCGCTGGCAGTGTCGCCGGATATGCATGCGCCGGGCTTTGCCATGCGCGGGCCGGCGCTGGCCACGTTCATGAATTTGCTGGTGGAAGCCAGCGCCACCGCGCACTCTCTGGTGTTGGGGCAGTATACGCTGGACCCCACAGCCACGGCGTACCTGGATGGCGACAAGTTCTTCCAGCGCCATGCTGCGCTGCTGGGGAGCACGGGTTCCGGCAAGTCCTGGACCGTGGCCACCATCCTGGAGCGGGCCGCGCAACTGCCGTCCGCCAGCGTGGTGGTTTTTGACCTGCACGGGGAGTACTCGAAGTTGAGTTATGCGCGGCAGCTGCGCGTGCCGGGTCCGGATGAGTTGCAGTCCACCGATCCGAATCTTCTCTTCCTGCCGCACTGGTTGATGACCGCGGAGGAGCTGGCGGCCACGTTTGTGGATAGTGCCGAGGTCACGGCGCACGATCAGATCCTGGTGCTGCAACGCGAGATCGAGCAGGCCAAGCGTGCCTTCCTGCAGCAGCTCAATAAGACGGAGGTGCTCAAGGCCTTCACGGTGGACAGCCCGGTCCCCTTTCCGCTGGATACGGTGGCGAACCATCTGGATGTGCTCAACACCAAGGTGGTGCAGGACTATCGCGGCTCCAAGCAGGGGGAGTTCTACGGCATGTTTGGCCGGTTGCTGGTGCGCATGCGCACCCGTCGCGCGGACCGCCGCTATGGCTTTATGTTCCAGCCGCCAGATCAGTTGCAGACCTACGAGGCGTTTGCCATGCTGGCCCGGCAACTGCTGGACTTCAAGGCGGCGCGCTCGCGGGTGCGGGTGATTGATTTCTCGGAGGTGCCGGCGGATGTGCTGCCGATCATGCTGGGGATTGTAGCCCGGTTGATCTATTACCTGCAGTTCTGGATGCCCAAGGAGCTCCGCCACCCCGTGGCGATGCTCTGCGAGGAGGCGCACCTCTACCTGCCGAGCCAGTGTTCCAATGCCAATGAGGAGCGCGCGCTCTCCTGCTTCCAGAAGATTGCCAAGGAGGGGCGCAAGTATGGCGTCTCCCTGGTGGTCGTTAGCCAGCGCCCGTCGGATGTGGATACCACCATCCTCAGCCAGTGCAACAATGTGCTCGCCATGCGCCTGGCCAATACGCAGGACCAGACGGTCATCCGGCGGATGATGCCCGACTGCCTCGGCGCCCTGCTGGAGATGCTCCCCATTCTGGATACCGGCGAGGTCCTGGCCGTGGGCGATGCCGTGCTCCTCCCCAGCCGCGTGCGCGTGCTTACCCCCCAAGAAAAGCCGATCAGCGCCACGATTGATTTCTGGTCCGAATGGAATCGCACGGACCGCACCCCGGATTGGCAGTTGGCCGCGGAAAACATGCGCCGCCAGCGGCGCGGCAGCTGAGGCGGAAACTCGAAACTCGAAAGCCGAAAGCCGAATCACGAATTGCGAAACCATTCTGAAATCCGAAGGATAGAAAATCCGAAACCCGGATGCGCCCGCCGACGCCTGATCTCAGACGGGGGGACGCTGCTCTGTGGCGCTCGCGCAGTTGGCTAGCCGAAGAAGGCGGCGAGGCTGTTGGATGTTGGG
>CAYSHQ010000108.1:0-6879 GCA_964430835.1 uncultured Lentisphaerales bacterium | reverse complement strand
GATCTGCCGCGCGTGGATTTCAGCAAGATCCAGGAAGAGATCGTCACGCTGAACCGCTTCCGGCAGGAAAAACTGCTGGGCAAACCATCCCGCTGACCCCTGTTCGTAACCATCTGCTAATCAGGATCTACCTTGCTCCACCTCGAAATACACACGCCTGGCCAACCCGTCAGCCGCTTTGAACTCCCCACCGGGAGCTACACGATCGGCCGCAATGACGCGTGCAAGATCCGACTGCGCCATCCGGAGATCAGCGAACGCCATGCCCTGCTCGCTGTACGCCCTGATGGCACCTGGATTGAAGATCTCAACGCCAGCAATGGAACGTTCTTAGATGAGCATCGCGTCCAGGGGCGCCAACCCCTGCGCGTCGGGCAATCGCTCCGTATTGGTCCGTACCTGTTGGCATTACTGCTTGTGCCGGCGTCCCCCGCCGACGGTGCCGCCCCCCCCCAGCCACCACATACACCGACTCAGGAGAAGACACCGCCCCCCCCCGCCCCGGTAGCAGCTACACCGGCGCCGACCGCAGGCGCCGCGCCTGCAGCTGCGACACCCTCTGCGCCGTCACGCGATCCGCAGCTGGCCATCCGGCGTGAGATCAAGAACCAGATTCATCGCGAAGTCATCCAGCGCCTGGACATTAAGCGCATGACCGCTGCGCGCGTTGACGCGGATGAGCTGCAGCAGCGCGCGCGCGAAGCGATCCAAACGGTTATTGAGGAAGTGCGCCAGCGCCAGCGCCTCCCCCCCGGCATGGACCCCGCACGGCTGGCCGAGGAGATCTGCAACGAAGCCCTGCGCCTCGGGCCACTCGAAGAGTTCCTGGCCGATGAGTCCGTGAACGAAATCATGGTTAACGGCCCCAAGAATATCTTCGTGGAGCGCGGCGGTAAATTGCTGCTCACCGGTCAGGATTTCATGGATGAGGCCTCGGTTCAGGCCATTATTGAACGTATTGTCGCGCCGATTGGTCGGCGTATTGATGAGAGCCAGCCCTATGTGGATGCGCGTCTTCCCGACGGTTCACGCGTCAACGCCATTATCCCCCCGCTCTCGCTCTCCGGCCCCTGCATTACCATCCGGAAATTCTCCAAGCGTGCCTTTACCGCTGCCGACTTTGTCCGGTTCCAGACCTGGACGGATGATATGACCAAGTTTCTGCACGTATGCGTGATGATGCGCAAGAACATGGTGGTGTCCGGTGGTACCGGCTCCGGCAAGACGTCGCTGCTGAACGTCCTAAGCAGTTATATCCCGGCTCACGAACGGATCCTCACCATCGAGGACGCCGCCGAGTTGCGCCTGAACCAGCCGCATGTCATCCGCTTGGAAGCCCGCCCCCCCAACATCGAGGGACGCGGCGCGATCACCATCCGCGACCTCGTGCGCAATGCGCTGCGCATGCGACCGGACCGCATTATTGTGGGTGAATGCCGCGGCGGCGAGGCGCTCGACATGTTGCAGGCCATGAACACGGGTCACGACGGGTCCCTGACTACCGTGCATGCCAACTCGCCGCGTGACGTGATTGCGCGCCTGGAAACGATGGTGCTGATGTCGGGCATGGAACTCCCCTCGCGCGCCATCCGCGAACAGATTGCCTCGGCCATTGATCTGGTCGTGCATGAATCCCGCCTGAGCGACGGCAGCCGCAAAGTGACGGCCATTTCGGAAGTCGTCGGCATTGAAGGCACGCAACTCGTCATGCAAGACATCTTTGAGTTCGCCCAGACCGGACTGGGCGAAGGCGGCAAGGTGCAGGGCTATTTCCGGGCCACAGGTGCCGTGCCGACATTCTTCGAAGATCTTAAGGCCCGCGGCCTGGAGCTCGACCCGACCATATTTCAGCCCGATCGCGAGCGTCCTGCTGGAAAGGATCGCAAATGAGCATACCGGACCCGGTCAAACTGGGCGCCATGCTCCTCACCGGTCTGGCCGGCGCAGGGCTCGTGTATGCCTTCCTGCGAGCCTTTTTCAGCGGGTCGGAGGCGTATGCCGACCAGCACGCGCAGCAAACCTCCCGGCAGTTGGAGGATCTGTTCCTGTTTATCCCCGCCAAGCGCATTGCCGAAATCGGCTGGGCCGCCGCTGCCATCCTGTTCCTCCTGTGCAGCGCGGCCTTCTTTGATATTAAGAATCCGGCTTCCACCGCCACCGGGCTCATCCTCGGCACGCTCTTCGGCCTCGGGGCCTTCCAACTTCCTACCTACGCACTGGTCTTCCTCCGGGAGCGCCGCCGGATGCGCTTTAATCTTCAGCTCGTGGATGCGCTCACGCACATGAGCAACGCGCTCAAGGCTGGATTCAGCATTAATCAGGCCTTTGAAACGATCGTGGAGAACGGCGAGAAGCCGATCTCCGAGGAATTTGCGCTCTTCCTGCAACAGATCCGCGTTGGCGTCAGCTTCAACGAGGCACTGGCCAACATGGACCAGCGCGTGGGTAGCGATGACCTCACGCTCGTCTGCACGTCCATTGATATCGCGCGCCGTACCGGCGGCAACCTGACGGAGATTTTTGACACGATCAGCCTCACCATCCGCGAGCGCATGCGTATTGAAAGCCGCGTGCGCACCCTCACGGCACAGGGGCGCCTGCAAGGGATTATTGTCGGCGGCATGCCCGTCATCCTTGGCGTTGCGCTCACGATCATACGCCCAGGCATGATGATACCATTCCTCACTTCCACCACCGGCATGATGGCCATCGGGCTGATGCTGGTCCTCCTCACCCTGGGTGCCCTGACGATCCGAAAAATTATCCGGATTGACGTATGACATTGCTCGCCATGCTCATTTGGATTGGCTGGGGGCTCGCTGCGGCGGGTCTAACCTGGTACTGCCTGCATGCCGCCCGGGAGATCACCTATGTCACCCTGGCGGACGGGCGGCGCCAAGAACGCACCATCCCCTTTCTGCTGCGCTTAATGCTCCCCCTGACGCCCAACTTCTTCCGCTTCCTGATGAATCCGGCCTTTACCAGATCCCGTGAACTCGCGGATAAACGGCTAGTGGCAGCCGGATTTGATGGGTTGCTCGACGGGCGCGAGTTTCTGGCGTTAAAATTCCTGCTACCGCTCGTATTCGGCTCGCTGTGGCTAATCCTGTTGCAGGGAGTCGGCAACCTGTTTCCAACCGTGGCGGAGAACCTGCTGACCCTCTCCCTGCTGGGGGTCTGCCTTTTTTATATTTATCCGGTCTTCTGGTTGCGACAGACCCTCGCCGCCCGTCATCGTTCCATCCAGCGTGCGCTACCGTTTGTACTGGACCTGCTGACACTCTCCGTGGAAGCCGGTATGGATTTCATGAGCGCCTTGCAGCGAAATTGTGAGCGACGCAAACTGGATGCCCTCAACGAGGAACTCATCCGCATGATTCGGGAAATCCAACTCGGCACCCCACGCCGGGTGGCCCTGGCCAATATGTCCAAGCGCGTCGATCTCACCGATCTGCGGTCTGTCGCATACTCCCTCATTCAGGCCGATGAACTCGGCGTGAGCATTGGTGCGATTTTGCGCATTCAGTCCGAGCAAATGCGCCAGCGTCGCTTTGATCGTGCCGAACGGCTGGCCAACGAGGCCCCCGTAAAACTCCTGGGCCCCTTGATGCTCTTCATCTTCCCCTGCGTCTTCATCATCCTGCTCGGCCCCATCCTGCAGCAATCCGTAGGCCGGTTGTTCTAGCACGAGGCATGGGCGCCCTTAAACCAGAGTACGCAGCGCGGAATTCTGCTGAATATCCATCTCCAGCAACGTCTGCAAGCGCCGCCAGACTGGCCCGGGACGACCCTCGCCCACCGGTTGCCCTTCATAGGCGCGGACGGCCGTAACATTGATGGTTGTGCCGACCGTCAGAACCTCGGCCGCGGTACGGACGTCCTGTTCGGTAATATCGCGGAATTCAATGGCACGCAGGATGCCCTCGCTACGGAGCGTTTGCGCCAATTCCACCAAGCGCAGCATGGTCGTACCAGCCAGGATGTTTTCCAGACGCGGGAACACCAGTTCACGATTGCGTGTGACAATGCCGGCGTTTTCGGTCGGACCTTCGGTTAGATGTTCCTGCGCATCATACCCCACGACAAAATCAACACCCCAGTCAATCGCTTCGCGCTTCATCAAGACGTTGGGCAGGTAGTTGCAGTTCTTGATCTCCGCCATCTCGGGCGGTTTGGCGGGAATGCTGCTGCGTCGCATGGTGGCACCATCTGGATGCACGTCCATGAACGGACGCCCCAGCGCATACACCACAATATACAGCGCAGGTGCTGGCGATTCATACGGATTCACGCCAAAGCCCCCCGGTCCACGCGCCAGAATGACACGAATGGCGCTGTCGCGCTGGGCTGCGGCCTGCGTGGTGGCGATCGTCAGCTCGCGCACGGATTCGCGCCCCGCCGGCCAATGGATGCCGATGGCGGCGGCCGAGCGGTCCAGTCGTTCCAAGTGGGCGCCCAAATTGTAAATGGCGCCCTCCACACACTTGCAGGTCTCAAAGACGCCATCCCCGCGATGCACTAAATGGTCATCCAGCGGCAACTGCATGAGCACCGGATCCAGCATTAACCCGCCCAGCAGACTTGAATACATGGCGAAATACTTGGCCTGATACGGTTGTCGGCTGGCAGCCAGCGACTCGGCATAGTTTGCCAGAGTGATCTGTTTCATGCTTGTTTCCCCGTTTCGCGCTTCCGTGCTGCGACCTCACCGACTGGCAATGGCTTAGCGGCGGACAGGTACATCCGCTCCCGGCGCTTTCCGATAGTAGGCCAACGCCAGCACCAGCACCAGTAAAGCCGCCGCCGGACGTCCCAGTGTCCAATCGCCCCAGCGGGTATACCGCGTAGGTATCGGTTGCCGGCAAACCGTTACCACGCACGGCATCACGCCGGAAAAATTAGACGTCTGCCCATGGCTACTCAATACCTGGCGCAACCCGACGGGGTTGATCAGCCCGGAAACCCCCGTATTGGCCGCGCGTACCATGGGCACACCATTTTCTACACAGCGGAAAACCGCCTGTACCAGGTGCTGCTCCGGCTCGACGGACCCATTGAACCACGCATCATTGGTTAGGTTGACCAGCATCTGTGCGCCGCCGCGCACCGCACGCCGTGCCAGTGACGCCACGGTATCTTCAAAGCAGATCAGCGGGCTAAATGCCAACGTCGCCATGGCCGGTTCCTCCCCGCGTGGCCGTTGCGCAATACGCAGGATCGTACTCTCGCGCCCGGGCTGGCAACTGAACCCAACCGGCGAGAGCTTCTGCAGCAGCGGCACGATCTGGTCGCCCGGGATGTATTCGCCAAAAGGCACCAAGTGCTGCTTATGGTAGCGACCGACCGCCACACCATTTGTATCGAACAGCCACGCGGCATTGAAGAATTGCCGGCCTTCATCGTGTGGCGGACGCCCCGGATGATACTCCACGACACCGGTTAGCAGTGGTGCCCCGGCGGCGCGGGCGCCGTCGCGCGATAACTGCACGGCAAAATCATCATACGGCAGGCTTTCAATCAGCGCGGTTTCCGGCCATACCACCAGATCGGGCCCCGTGACCGCCACTTCGGTCGTCAACCGCAACAAAGTATCGCGCACCACCAGTTTGCTGGCATCATCGCGTTCAAAGATGCACGGTGCGTTGGGCTGGACGAGCGCCACCAGCCAGGCGGGTTCTGTGCGACTGCGTCTCAGCCAGTCGACCACACGCATCTGCCCCCACAAGATCGCGCCGATCAACACGGACAACGGCAGGAAGGTCTCCACCCCCCGCAAGCGGCCGCCGATCAACTTATCCCCATAGGTGCGGTTGCGCACCGTGTCATAGATTCGTTCTGCCATGCTGGCCGCCGCACTGTTCCCCAGCATCACCACCAGCGAGACGGCGGCCACGCCGCCTAAGGCCGCCACCTGGATGACACGCGGACTATCGTACTGCGACGCCCCCAGCGGGTTCCAGGGAAAGCCGGTTAGCAGCGTGCCGCGCAAGAACTCCGCCCCCACCCAGAGCAGCGGCTCAGCGACCGCCGCTGCCAGCAACCGCGTCGCCAGATGCTCCTGCCGGTGCACCTGTTGCCACACCCAGGCCACCGCTATAGCAAAGAGCGCGGTATACAAGGCGCAATACGCAGCCAACCCCAAATGCCCCAGCACCACCAACGGCCAAGGTCCGTTGTTCTGAATCAGACGCCAAAGCCAAGAGAGGGACAGCAGCCAAAAAATACCGCCACTGAGCCAGCCCAGCCAGAAGGCGCGCCGCGGCGCAACATGCCGCAGCACCAGTAACAGAGGCGTCAGCGCGAACCAAGCGCCATCACTGCCCAGCAGGGCGGGCGGCATCACCAACCAGAGGAGCAGCGCCGAAGCCGCCACCGCCCCGATCTGAATGCACAACCAGAATATGGGCGAACGCTTCCGCGCACACGGCCCTTCATGATTGTGCGACGCCGGTTCCGAATTGGCAAAATGGGTATTATACTGCACATCGGCAGTGTACCTGCCGGACGGGTCCGGCGCAAGACAGCGATTTTCCGCATTGCCACCCGCGCGGAAGTGCGCTATAAGATTTCTGCCAACGCCACGGCTGGAGATCTTTATGCATATCAATCCGCGAATCGCTCAATTTATGGCCCAGTTTCCCGATACCGGGCTGACCTTCGACGATGTAACTCTGGTGACGCAATATGCAGATTTTCTACCAGACAGCACCTCGCTTGGCGCCCGACTCACGACGCGCATCAACCTCAACATTCCGTTCATGAGCGCCGCCATGGATACCGTCACGGAATCGCAGATGGCCATCAGCATGGCGATGCAAGGCGGTATCGGCGTGATCCACAAGAACCTGCCGGCTGATGTGCAGGCCCAGCAAGTCGCAA
>CAYSHQ010000107.1:0-6911 GCA_964430835.1 uncultured Lentisphaerales bacterium | reverse complement strand
TGGCGAGAAGGATAAGTGATGTTCGGCCGGTGCAGTTCGTCTAATGCGAGGAGTTTGGTTTTATGACGAAGCAAGTGCAGCAGGTGGCAGGTGGACCGGTGGCCGCGTCGGTGTGGCATACCCGTACGGTGGCGGCGACACTAGCCGAGTTACAGACCACCACGGCGGGGCTGTCGACTGCGGAAGCGTCCCGCCGTCTGGCCGAAGTGGGGCCAAATGAGTTGCAGGCCGCCAAGCGCATTTCCCCCTGGAAGCTGCTGCTGGAGCAGTTTCAGAATGTATTGATCATTATCCTGCTGGCAGCCACCGGCATCTCCGCCTTCCTGGGCGAAGGCGTGGAGACGATCGTGATTGGCGTGATCGTGCTCTTTGCTGTGGGGCTGGGGTTCATTCAGGAGTTCCGGGCGGAGCGGGCGATTGACGCGTTGCGGCAGATGGCGGCACCCACGGCTACGACGTTACGCGATGGCGTGGAATTAGTGGTGCCGGCCCAGCATCTGGTGCCCGGCGACATCGTGCTCTTGGCCGCGGGCGACCGGATTCCGGCCGACTTGCGGCTCGTAGAATCCATCAATCTGCAGATTGAGGAGGCCGCGCTAACCGGCGAGTCCGTGCCGGTCGAGAAACATGCCAACCCGCTGCCGGATGGCGCCGCCGCGCTGGGGGACCGCAAAAACACCGCGTATGCCGGCACTTCGGCCAGTTATGGCCGTGGACGTGGCGTGGTGGTGGCCACGGGGATGAGCACCGAGTTTGGCAAGATCGCCCGGATGTTGCAGACGGTGGAGACGGACCGTACACCGTTGCAGAAGAATCTGGATAAGGTTGGTCACACCCTGGCACGCGGGGCGCTGGTGATTGTAGCGCTGATTGTGGCGCTGGGTTTGCTGCGCGGGCAGCCGTTTCTGGAGATGCTCCTCTTTGGCATTGCGTTGGCGGTGGCGGTGGTGCCGGAGGCACTCCCTGCAGTCGTGACGATCTCATTGGCCATTGGCGTACAGCGCATGGTGAAGCGGCATGCTTTGATGCGGCGGTTGTCCGCTGTGGAGACGCTGGGTAGCACGTCGGTGATCTGTTCGGATAAAACCGGCACTCTGACTAAGGATGAGATGACGGTGCGGCAGCTCTATGTGGCTGGCAGCCTCTGGGAGGTAACCGGCGCGGGTTATGAGCCGCAGGGGCAGTTCCTCCAAAACAGCCAGCCGGTGATACCGGACGAGGCGCTGCGGCAGTTTCTGCGGGGCGCGACACTGGCGTCCGATGCGCACAGCACGCGAGACGAAGAGGGTGGCCGATGGCGCATCAAGGGCGACCCCACGGAGGGGGCTTTGGTCGTCGCTGCTGCTAAGGCCGGGCTGGTAAAAGCCGAGTTGGAGCGGATGGCGCCGCGTATCGGCGAAATCCCCTTCACGTCCGAAACCAAGCGTATGACGACGCTGCACGCCAGCACGACCGGCGGGTCCGTAGCGTTTTCCAAGGGAGCGCCAGAGATCATCCTCGCTTCCTGTACGCATCAGCTTTGCGCAGGGGAGCGTGGTGTGCCGCGCTGGCAACCGCTGGATCAGGCTGGGCGCGAGCAGATCCTGGGGATGGCGCGCACCCTGGCGGATCAGGCGCTGCGTGTGCTGGGCGTGGCGCAGAAATCCGGCGCGACGCTGGAGACGGCCGAGCAGGGGATGACCTTCCTGGGGTTGGCCGGCATGATTGATCCGCCGCGGGCGGAGGCCAAGGCCGCCGTGCAGAAGTGTGAGCAGGCCGGGATCCGCGTGGTCATGATCACCGGAGATCATCCGATCACGGCTCAGGCCGTGGCGCGCGAGCTGGGGATTCTCAAGCAAGGGCGCGTCGTGACCGGCGCTTCACTGGATGCACTGTCCGATGAAGATCTGGCGCACGAGGTGGGGCGCATCGATGTCTATGCCCGCGTCTCTCCCGCGCACAAACTGCGGGTCGTGGGCGCTTTGCAAAAAGGTGGCAGTGTCGTGGCCATGACCGGCGATGGCGTCAACGACGCGCCCGCACTCAAGAAGGCGGACATCGGCATTGCCATGGGGATTACCGGTACGGCGGTGACCAAGGAAGCCGCAGCCATGATGCTGACGGACGACAATTTCGCCTCGATTGTGGCGGCGGTGGAGGAGGGGCGCGGCATCTTCAGCAACATCAAGAAGTATCTGATGTACCTGCTCTCCTCGAACATCGGCGAGATGCTCATCATGGTCGGTGCCACGATCCTAGGGATGCCCATGCCGTTAAGCGCGGTGCAGATCCTCTATATCAACCTGGCTACCGACGGCTTGCCAGCCTTGGCGTTGGCCGTGGATCCACCGGAGCGTGATCTGATGCAACGTCCGCCGCGCGATGCGCGTTCCGGCATCTTCACCCGGCCGGTGGTATTCCTCATGGTGGTGGGCGGCACCTGGTCGGCCATCGCCAACCTGGGGCTCTTTGTATGGGCGCGCGCCAAGCAATTGCCAACCGAAGAGTGCATGACGCTGGTGTTCGTGACACTCTGTCTGGTGGAGTTCTTCAAGGCGTTCAGCTTCCGGTCAGACCGGCATACCATGTTTCGTAAGCCGTTTGCCAACCGCTGGTTGAATCTGGCGGTGCTATGGGAACTGGCGCTGTTGGCGCTGGTGGTCTACCTGCCGGTGTTGCACAAGCCGTTTGGCACGTTTGCGCTGCCGTGGCAGGATTGGCTGGTGCTGCTGGGCGTGGCCGTCACGATCATCCCGGTGCTGGAATTGGCGAAGTGGCTGGTTCGGCGACGCGAGGCGGGGTGCGCGCTACGCGCCCACGGCGGGTGATCTGCCCGCGTCCAGATCCCTGCCCCCCAACATTTTGCCAATGTACCCGTTGACGTCGTGCGCATCTTTTCCTATTATAGCCGTTCTACCGCGAAAAGGAGCGTCCCTGTGAATCTTGAACAGCTTGAGAAGGCCAAGACCCGGATCCCCAGCGTGCCCGTGCTGGTGAACATCGTTTCCAAACGGGTTCGGCAGCTCAATGCCGGGATGCATCCCTATGTGAAGCCGCTCTCTCCGGATGAGGACCGATTGGACATCGTTTTGCGTGAGATCGCTGAGGGGAAGATTGTAGCTGAGGTTGATTTCGATACCATTACCCGGCTGAAAGAAAAACAGTCCAAGTGGTCGGAGTAGCCGTCTGCCGCGTGGAAGCGCAGGCGGGCCGCACGCGGGCTCGGATGGTGGCGTGATCCCATGAGTCAGGATGGCAAACCCGCACGTGGCGGCCGGAATCTGACGGTCAACCGCAAGGCCTCGCACGATTACTCCATTCTGGAGAAACTCGAGGCGGGGATTGAACTGTTGGGGACCGAAGTCAAGGTCGTCCGCAACGGCGAAGCGGGTTTGTCCGGTGCCTATGCCAAGGTAGATAAGGGACAGCTCTTCTTGCAGCAGGTCTCCATCCCGCCCTATGAGTTCGGTAACCGGTTCAATCATGACACGCTGCGTACGCGGCGTTTGCTGGTACACCGAAGCGAAATTCGCCGCCTGCAGGCTCTGCAGGAGCAGAAGGGGTTGGCACTGATTCCGCTGCGGCTTTATCTCACGGGGCGGGGGATTGTAAAAGTTGAACTGGCCGTCTGCCAGGGCAAGACCCAGGATGATCGTCGCGAAACCATCAAGCGGCGCGAGGCTGACCGGGAAACATCGCGGGCCATCGGCAGCCGTGGCCGGGAATGAGCGAGATCTCTGATGGGCGGATGGGGGGATGGTTATGACACCAGTGGCACTGTTCGGTCGTATCAATCCGGAAGAGTTGATTTTTCTAGCGCTGGTGATCCTGCTGCTGTTCGGTGCCAAGCGCATCCCGGATCTGGCACGGTCGCTGGGGCGCAGCATTGGCGAGTTCAAGAAGGGGCGTGCAGAGGGGGAACGGGAGGCCAAGGAGGTAGCGGCCAGGGCGGTAGATAAGCCTAAGGATGACGCCAAGGGAGCCTAGCGGGGCTTCCAGCTTGTCAGGCTTCTATGCCCGGCGCAACGATGTGCCATGCAGATTCGTTTGAATATCCTGGTGGGAATGTTGCTGTTGGCCGCTTCGGGCTGTTCCATACAGCGTCTGGCGGTGAATCGGATGGGCGACGCCCTGGCCGCGGGTGGCACCACGTTTGCCGCGGATGAGGATCCGGAGTTGATCAAGGCGGCGGTGCCATTCAGCCTGAAATTGATGGAAAGCCTGCTGGATGAGAATCCGCGGCATGCTGGTCTGCTGTTGGCGGCCTCCAGCGGGTTCACGCAGTATGCGTACGCGTTTGTACAGCAGGAGGCGGACGAACTCGAGGAGAAGGATTGCGACGCATCGCAGCGGATGCGCAAGCGCGCCGGTCGACTCTATCTGCGGGCACGACAGTACGCACTGCGCGGGCTGGAGCTGGCGCACCCCGGCATCACCCGTGCGATGCAGAGGGATGCGCGGCAGGCCGTGCAGGTGCTGCACAAGGCGGATGTGCCACAGGCGTATTGGTGCGCCTTATCTTGGTTTGCGGCCATTGCCGTTTCTAAGGACACCCCGGATCTGATCGCCGATCTGCCGAAGGCCGAAGCGCTGATGGATCGCGCCTTGGCGCTGGATGAACGGTTCGATGCCGGCGCGATACATGCCTTCCTCATCACCTACGAATTCAGTCGGCAGGGGGTGGCAGGTGATCCGTTGCCCCGCGCCCGCAGGCATTATGAGCGGGCCGTGGCCCTGAGTGGCGGGAAGATGGCCGGACCTTTTGTGTCGTGGGCGGAGGCCGTCTGTGTGAAGCAGCAGGACCTGGACGGGTTTAAGGCCGAATTGGGGCGGGCGCTGGCCATTGATGTGGATGCCAAGCCGGAGTGGCGACTGGCTAACCTGATCATGCAACGCCGTGCGCAGTGGCTGTTGGCGCGCACGGATGAGATCTTCCTCGCCAAGCCCAGTCCCGCCAAGTAAGGAAATTCGGCAATGTTGGAAAAGCGGAGAAAGAATATGATACGGATGGCCTTGGCTGCCTTAGTGGTCTGCTGCGTGCTGCCGGCAGGCGCGGCAGAAAAGATGATGCGCATTAATCTCGGTACGCTGGCCCCGCGCGGATCGGTCTATCATCAGTCGCTGCAGTCCCTGGTCGAGCAGTGGCGCAAGACGGCGGGTGGGGTTAAGCTGGTGGTCTACCCGGATGGCACGCAGGGGAATGAGGCCGACATGGTGCGGCTGATGAATGTAGATGCCCTGCAGGCCGGGTTACTGACCTCGGTCGGCCTGTCCAAGATCGAACCGGCCGTGGTGGGGTTGCAATATGCCCCTATGCTCTATCGGGATCTGGACGAAGTCGATGCCGTTCAGGAACAGTTGCGTCCGCTGCTCGAAAAGCGCATGCAGGAGAAGGGGTACGAAGTGCTGTTCTGGGTCAATGCCGGGTGGGTGCGCTATTTCTCCTGTCAACCGCTGAGCACCCCCGAGGATCTGAAAAAGATGAAGGTCTTCGTCTGGGCGGGCGATGTGGTGCAGATGGACATGATGCGCAAGGCCGGTTACCGCCCCGTTGGGCTGGAAACCGGCGATATCCTTCCCGGCTTGAAGACGGGCTTGATCAACACGGCCGCGGTGCCGCCGATTTTCGCGCTGGCCGGACAGTTGGATCTGAATGCCCCGCACATGCTGGATTTGAACTGGGCACCTATGGTCGGCGCGTGTGTCGTCAAGAAGGATGCCTGGGATACGATTCCGGACGACACCCGCCGCCCCCTGCTGGTCAGTGCGGCCACGGCGGGCAAAGAGATCCAGGCCAAGAGCCGGACGGAGGGCGAGCAGGCGGTGGCGGCCATGCAGAAGCGCGGTCTAACGGTCCACCCGGTGGCACCGGAGATGGAAGCTCAATGGCGTGCCGCCGCCGAACAGCTCTATCCGGATATCCGCGGCCAATTGGTACCAAGTGATATATTTGACGAGGTACAGCGCCTGGTAAAGGCGCGGCGCGCCGTGGCACCAAATAAGTAGTCGGCTGGAATCACACGATCCCAACGGGAAGCTGCGCATGCACATTGAGGAAACCCATTCGACGACCGCGGCCCCGGTGGTACGCGCCGGATGGCGACGCGTGCTCGGCAGCCTCGAAAATCTGCTGGTGATCGCGCCGCTGACGCTGGCCATGGTGTTGCCCTTGCTGGAGGTGGTGCTGCGACGGTTTCAAATGGGGATCAGCGGCTCCATCCTGTTGGTTCAGAATACCACCCTGATTATCGGGATGGCAGGCGCCGCCATCGCAGCACGGGAAAACCGCTTATTGACGTTCTCCACGGTGGCGGGGTTATTACAGGGGCGCGTCAAAGTCGTGGCGCGGCTGATTAGCGGCGGGGTGGCGGCCGCGATTTGTGTGCTACTGGGATCGGCCAGTGTCGTATTTGTATTGTCGGAGCGCAAGGCGGGGGAAATGGTGGCCTATGGCATTCCAGTCTGGGTGGTGGAGTTGACGCTGCCCATCGGCTTTGGTCTGATGGCGTGGCGGGTTTTTTGGTTTGCCGCCGACAAGTGGTCCGGACGTCTGGTAGCCATGTTGATCGCCGGGGCTGTGATTGGTTTTGGCGCTTATCCCGGCATGGACCCGGCCAATCTGGTGTGGCCGGCCCTTGTGCTGTTGTTGCTGGTGACGATTCTGGGTGCACCCGTTTTTACGGCCATCGGGGGTGCGGCGCTGATCTTGTTCTGGGGCGAACAGTTGCCGCTGGCGACGATCCCGCTCAAGCACCATTCGCTCGTCACAAGCCAAGCACTGCCGACGATTCCGCTCTTCACGCTAGCGGGTTATTTCCTAGCGGAAAGCGGCGCATCCATGCGACTGGTACGGGTCTTCCAGGCCTGGTTTGGCGCCTTTCGCGGCGGCCCGGCGATTGTCACGGTGCTGGTCTGCGCCTTCTTCACTTCGT
>CAYSHQ010000106.1:3416-6926 GCA_964430835.1 uncultured Lentisphaerales bacterium | reverse complement strand
GTGGCTAGATTTCGCCCGGCGGGGGGGGTCGCAGAACCATGTCTTCAGGAAAAGAACATGCACCCCAGAGCCCGTTACACCACCCCGAACGCCATGGCGACCAGCAGACCGGCCACGGTGAACATCGCGAGCCCCAGGTACCAGAGCGGCCGTTTCTTCGTGATCAGCGTCACGCTGGAGAGCATGATGGCGATCTGCGCCAGGATCAACGCATAGCTGAGCTTGCCGCCACGCTGCTGGGCGTCGTCGCGCGTCTTCTCCAACCCCTCCGCGTCGGCCTTAATCTCGGCTTTCTCCTGGTTGTAGCGACTAAGCTCCTTGGCGACGGCGTCCGTCGTGCGCGCAAAGGCGGCGCGCGTCTCGGCACTCCAGGTAGCGCCGCGCTCCGTCACGGCCATCTCCAGCTGCTGCTTGTGGAGTTCGCACATGTGCTGCTTGATACTTTTGGCTTGGAAGTACCCCCACTGGTTCGTGATCGAGCGGCAACCGTTTCGGCGGGATTATTTGAGGTCGCGCGTTGCCGCCAGGGCTCGAAAGACGTATGATGGGGCCCTTTTCTGGTCGGAAAGGTCAGGCTGGCGGACGGGCGGGCTTGGATGAGCCTGCCCGGAGAACCATGGAGGGGGCGCCGGATGTGTACGGAAGGAATTGAACCGGGATGCCCCGACAGGGTTGTTCCGGGATGGCGGCATTATCGCCAGCCGCCGGGCTTGCGCTGGAAGAACCACCATTCCACCAGCATCAGCGCCAGCCCCGCCAGCACCAGTGCGGGCCAGAGCACACGATCGACCTTGAGCGGCGCCGCGGCGGCCGCCACCGCAAGCTTCTCGTTGAACTCCAGCCGCTCGCGCGCGACCAGTGACGTCTCGTGGGACGAAAGGAGGCTGCGCGTCCCCTGCACCTCGGCCAGTCCGGCCTGTTCCCGTGCGGCCTGTACCACGTTGGCTACCAGGATGGGAAAACCCACCCGGTACGGCAGCGTGGAACGATCGGTATGGAACAGGAAGGCATAGGAGAGGCTCGCCCCCTCCTGGCGCCGCAGCACGAGCGGTCCGTCGCGCCCGTAGGCCAGCACGGTATAGCCGAGCTGCTCCAGATCGCTTTCGGTTGCCTCCCCCTGCCACACCGGCTGCTCGAGGATTACGAGGTCGTCCAGTTGCACATGCTGCCACAGGGCGGCCTCATGTCGCCAGTCCACCACCTGGTTGCCGTTTGTGACCACGGTCATCATGCGGGCCAGTTCCGGCGGCACGAGTCCCACGCTCATGCGGGTCCGCGCGGCGAGCGCCGCGTCACGCGGGCGGTCGGAGATGACCAGGTCGAACGCGCCGCTGGCGACGTCATTGGTCCCCTCCGGCTGCACATCCACGCCGGCGAGTCCGGCCAGGGCGCGGCGATACGTCGCGAGTTCTGGCGGCACAAAGACGCGGAGGGTTCGCATGGCGGGCAGGTCCAGCTCCGCGTGGTTATCCAGCGCGAGCGCATCGGACTCGTCCGGCGCGAGGCGCACCTGCACGCGGGCGGCGCGCTCCCCCCCCGCATGAAAGACCAGGCGCTGCGCACGCCCGCGGGTCACCAGGACGCGTTCGCGCCCCGCCACCTCCCCCTCGATCAGCAGCTCCACGGTGGCGCTTCCCTCGGTGGCGGGCGTCCCCTCGATCTGGGCGAAGAGATTCCACCCCCCGTCGGTCGCGCGGCGCGCCGCCAGCGCCGTGATGCCGAGATTCGCGCCGCCGGGGGGTACGCGCTGGTAGTTGAGCACAAAGGAGAGATCCACGTTCACCCGTGGCAGCAGGTTCCCGTCCGAATAGAGCATCACCTCCTCAAACGGCTCCGCGCGCGCCAGCCCCTGCATCAGGCGCAAGGCATCCTCCAGATTCCCCGGCACGGGCGCCACCTGCAGGCGCTCCAGCGCCTCGCGCAGCACGCGCTTGTTGTTCGTGAAGCCGCACAACCGCCGCGGCGCCCGGTCAAACGCCACCACGCAGAGCTCCTGATCGGCACCCAGGCCGTCAATCAGCGTGCGCAGGCGCTGCTTGACCTCCTCCAGGCGGGTCAGGCCGCCCGGCCGGTCGCGGGCGTCCATGCTGGCCGAGCAGTCCACCAGCACGGGCAGATGGCGGCGTCCGCCGGCCCCTCCGCGCCAGAAGGGCTGCATGGCGGCCAGGACCAGCAGCAGCAGCAGGATGATCTGCAGCAGGAGCAGGAGGTTCCGCCGGAAGCGCTGGAACGGGGCGTTTACGCGGTGGTCCTGCATCACCTGCCGCCAGAGCACCAGCGAGGAGATCTCCCGCCGCGGCCGCTTGAGCTTGAGGAAGTAGAAAAGAATCAGCGGCAGCAGCAGCGCGGCGAGGCTTGCGTAAGACAGACTTTGGAAGCCAACAGGGGCCATAGATGCATCCTCGGGGAATTGCGAATTGCTGATTGCGAATTGCTGATTCTTTGGTAATCCTAACGTTGGGCCTGTGCTGCCGCTGCTTACGTGCTGGAAATTCCGATCGGTCCAGCGCTGACAGCGGTCAACACCAGGCCTTGATTCGGCTAGCGATGATATCCGCCAGGGCCTAAGGTTGCGCCTTTCAATTGCATATGGAAGTCTTCTTTTCTCATTTCATCCCCGGCCTAACTTTGTGATCGAGATCGCCCAACTACCGTTCGTCATGCGCCACCCTCGTCAGCCATCCATAACCCGTTATCCTCTCACAATCAGCAATCCGCAATCAACAATCCGCAATGCCCCTCAGCAATTCCCCCGCGCCGTGCGTCCGGAGGCCATGAAGATGGCCGTCAACTCCTCGGCTTCGCGCTGCAGCGGGAGGACCAGGTCGGGCGGGAGCAGCTTTCCTTCCACAATCAATTCCAGCCAGTACGCGGACTCATCCGCCTCTTCCGTGACGATGCCGATCTTGGCGATGAACTCCGCTTTCGACCGGCCGCGGCAGGCGGCGCGATAGTTGGCGCCTACCGAAGTGCCGCTGCGCACCAGTTGTCCGCCAATCGCCCGGCCCGCGAGCGTGCCCGGCAACTGCTCCACCACCTGCAACACCTGCAGCGCAAAGCGCTTCGTGCGGGCTTTCAGTTCTGCTTCGGTCATCGTTGCTTCCTTATGGGGAATTGCTGATTGCTGATTTCGAATTGCTGATTACTGTCCGCAATCCGCACCTTAGATCAGTATCAGCCACTACCGTTCGTCAAGCGCCATTCTCGTCAGTCATCCACAACCCTTATCCTCTCACAATCCGCAATCAGCAATCCACAATCCGCAATTCTCCGCAAACCGTTGTCCGCAAGCAGCAATCAGCAATCCTCCTCAAACCGTTGTCCGCAAGCAGCAATCAGCAATCCACAATCTAAAATCAGCAATTCTCCTCAATTCTCCGCAAACCGTTGTCCGCAAGCAGCAATCAGCAATCCACAATTTAAAATCAGCAATTCTCCGCACTTCTCCTCACGCAATCCACCCCTGCCGCGGCAGCAGGTCCAGCAGCACGGCTTCCACCGGCTGGGAGG
>CAYSHQ010000106.1:0-3316 GCA_964430835.1 uncultured Lentisphaerales bacterium | reverse complement strand
ATCCACCCCTGCCGCGGCAGCAGGTCCAGCAGCACGGCTTCCACCGGCTGGGAGGCATCGAGGGAGAGAAACTTGCCGGAGCGCTGCCGGCAGAGCGTGGCCAGCTCCTGCTCCAGCGCCAGCCGGTGCTCCTGATAGAGCCCCAGCAGGTCGGCGGCCGACGACACATCCAGCGTCTGCGCGGTCTCCACATCCACCAGGCGCAGATCCCCGCTCAGCTCCGGGGCGATCTCTCCCGGGCCCAGGATCTGGAGGCCGAGCGGCTCCAGGCCGGCCGCAAAGAGCATGTTCATTCCGCGCCGGAGGTCGCCAAAGGTCAGGAAGTCGGAGAGGATCACGCAGACGCCGCGCCCGGCATGATGCCGGAGCAGCAACTCCACTGCGCGCTCCAGCGGCGCATCGCCGCGCCCGTCAATCCCCTCCACAAAGGCGAAGAGCGGCCGCAGCTGGCTGCGCCCGCGGCAGGGCGGCAGCCGGTCGGGGGCATCGGCCGCCTGATGCGATGCATAGACGCTTACGCGTTCCTGCCCGAGCAGCCCCATCATGCCGAAGGCGGCGGCCAGCTGCCGGGCGCGGTCCAGCTTCCCCTCGCTGCGCATGGAGGCCGAGGCATCGACCAGCACGACCACATGCCGCTCCTGCTCCTGATGAAACTGCTTCAGGTATGGGCGGTGGAGGCGGGCAAAGATGTTCCAGTCCACAAAGCGCGTGTCGTCCCCCGGCGCATAGTCGCGGTAGTCGCAGAACTCGGTGCTGGTGCCGCCTTTGCCCACGTAGTGCTCCCCGCGGCTGCGGTTGGCACGCGGCGCGCGCGTGCAGAGGCGCAGCCGCTCGAGGCGGTCCAGCACCGCGTTAGACAACAGGGTTGTGAGCTGGGGGCGGTTCATGCGGGTGGCAGGTGGGGTTGGCAGGTGGTTGTCAGGGAGGCCTAGGCGTTCTCCGGCGTCCGGGCTACGAGCTCGCGCACAAGCTCCGGCACGTTGACGTTATCGGCATGGCCGTCGTAGTTCAGCAGCACCCGGTGGCCGAGCGCCTCGGGGGCGAAGTGCCGCAGGTCGTCGCACGCCACGTGGGCGCGTCCGTCGGCGAGGGCCCGGACCCGGCCGCCGCGGATCAGCGCCTGCGCGGCGCGCGGGCTGGCCCCCCACTTGACATAGCGTTTCACCCGTTCGGTGGCGAACTCCGTCTCCGGGTGCGTGGCCAGGACCAGCCGGGACGCGTAGTCGCGGACGGCGTCGGCCACCACCACCTTGTCCAGCACCTTGCGCAGGGCCATGATCCGGTCGGCATCCAGCAGCTTGGCGACGGCCACCGTCTGGCGCAGGATCGTGCGGTTCACGACCTCGTTGAGCTCGGTGCGGGTGAGGAAGCCCACCGTCACCTTGAACATGAACCGGTCGAGCTGCGCCTCGGGGAGCGGATACGTCCCCTCCTGCTCGATCGGGTTCTGCGTGGCCAGCACAAAGAAGGGCGGGTGGAGCTGCGTGGTCACGCCGCCGGTCGTCACGGAACCCTCCTGCATGGTCTCGAGCAGCGCGGACTGCGTCTTGGGCGTGGCGCGGTTGATCTCGTCGGCCAGCAGCAGCTGCGTGAAGATCGGGCCTCGTCGGAATTCAAACCGGTAGGTGCCGTCCGCGCCGGCGGTCATGATGTTCGTGCCGATGATGTCCGAGGGCATCAGGTCCGGCGTGAACTGGATGCGCCGGAACTCCAGGTCCAGCACGTGGCCCAGGGTCTTGACGAGTTCGGTCTTGCCGAGCCCGGGGACCCCCTCCAGCAGCACATTGCCGCCGGCGAGCAGCGCGGTGAGCGCACACTCCACGACGCGCTGCTGCCCCACGATGATCTTGTGGACCTCCTGGCGGATGCGTTCGTAATCGGCCTGGAACTGCTTCGCTTCGGCTTGTAGTGCTTCCTCTGCGCTCATGGGGTAGGCTCCTTGTTCGTGTCCGATGTTCGTTTCCGTTTCAACGCCAGCAAGCGACCGGTGGTGGATTCCGCCGCAGGTCCGGCTTCCGGGGGCGGAGCTGCGGGCGCGACCTGCGGCGGCGCGGCCCCCCGGGTGGGGGTGTGCGCCGGGGGCGGTGTCGGCCGCGAAGTCGGCGCGGCCGTCGGAGGGGCCAGGGTCTCGACCACCCGGGCCTTGCGCTTGAGCAGCGCGTCCAGCGTGGGCGTGGCTTCCGCCCGGGCGCGGCGGCCGAACCACCTGCGGATTACGCTCGCGTCGAGCTGCACGCGCCGCACCGCCACATCCAGCGGGATCAGGCAGGCCAGCAGCATCAGCAGCCCGAGGAAGATCGGCTGCGAGCTGCGACTCGGCACGCGCGGCACGGCAAAGAGCTCGGGGCCGGTCTCCGCGCCCGTGAGCATGCGCCCGCCGGTACGCTGCGCCACCTCGCGCAACCGGATCGGATCCGAACGGAACCGCAGATATTCCGGTGAGTAGGCCACGGCGAAGCCGTCGATCGCTGTCTCGCTGCGATCCGCTCCCGCGGCCGACAGGGTCAGCTGATAGCGCCCTTTCCCCCAAAGCGGAAAGCGCCCTTCATACCGGCGCGGCCCCACCTGCTTCAGGACCAGGGTGGTCGCCTGCTGCCGGGGCCCGTTCACCTGAGCCTGGATCTCCAGCAGGGTCTCCTGCGGATGACCATCCTCCACCAGTATCACCCCCTCCTCGCTCGTGGCGAACGTCTGCACCTGCAGATGATGCTGCCGGTCCACGCGGGAGATGTTGCCTAGGAGCTGTTGCACGAAGGCCTCGTAGCGCGGCCATGTCACCCATTGGGCGCCCCAGTTCGGCGACAAGTCGGAGGTGAACGCCGCGGCCATGCCCAGGCCAAACCGCCAGATGGCCAGCACCGGCTCGACGTCCTCGGTGTCGGGCGTCTGCAGGACCACGCTGGCACGCTCCTTGGCCGAGGTCAGCACCAGGCCCTGCAGCGGCGGCAACGCCTCGATCCCCTTGAGCACCGGCGAGGGGTGCGCCGACACCGGGGTGAAGGTCTTGTTCTGGATCATGCTGCGCTTTAGCGTCTTGGCTTCCTTCACAAAGATCGCGGGCAGCAGCTGCGGATTGTCCACGCGGTAGTAGCGACCGCCGGTGGCCGTCGCAAGCGATTGCAGAATGGAGACATCCGCGCCGCCGTGGGGGTTGATCACCACGATGGAGACACTGACCTGCCCCGCCTGGAAGCGCCGGATGGTCTCGGGCGGCGGCGGCGACGGGTCGCCGTCGCTGATGATGATCATGTGCTTCATGGCCGCATCGTTGGCCTCAAGCGCGGTGATCCCCATCTGCATGATCCCGGCAAAGCTG
>CAYSHQ010000105.1:852-6970 GCA_964430835.1 uncultured Lentisphaerales bacterium | reverse complement strand
CAGGCGGCAGGCCTTGAAGCACACGAGATTATCGCCGATGTGAACCGGTAGGATCGGGGTCGTCGAATGTCCCAAGGAGGCCCCCATCTGGCGGAGTCCATCGGCCATGCGGCGCGTGTTGTCCCAGAGAGTGTCGAATTCTTTCCGGTTCCGCCTGGATGATCTCCAGGGCGGCTAGGACCGCCGCCACGTTCGAAGGCGGCATGCTTGCGCTAAAGATCAGCGCGCGGGAATTGTGCTTCAGGTACCAGATCGTGGCCGCATCCGCCGCCACGAAGCCGCCCAGCGAAGCCAGCGACTTGCTGAACGTGCCCATGATCAAGTCCACGCGGTCCGTGAGCCCGAAATGGGAGACCGTACCGCTGCCGTGTTCCCCGAGCACACCTATACCGTGGGCGTCGTCAACCATGACCAGCGCGTCGTGTTTGGTCGCGAGATTCACAATCTCGGGCAGGTTGGCCAGATCGCCGTCCATGCTGAATACGCCGTCCACCACGATCAGCTTGCCTCCCGCTGAGGGACACTTCTCCAGGGCATTTGCCAGGCTGGCCATGTCGTTGTGTTTGAACCGCACGAGCGTTCCTTCGCTGAGTCGCTCGCCTTCGGGCTGACGACCGTGCGCATCGGTCAGGCACTGTCGTGGGACGATCTGGTGGCTGTCTCGCGGGACGCCGAACGGTATAGGCGCGTGCCGATGAACACGATCGAAACGCGCGAAATGGGCCGGTTTCCAGCGGTGCCGACGCGCGAAGTCAAAGAGCGCGGTAACTGGGTGGAGTCTCCGGAAAGCGTGGAGGTGCGGCGGGTGGCTGAAACCCGACTGAAAGCGCTGGTGGCCGAGCGCCTCGCCCTCACCCCCAAGAAAGACGTCTACGTCTTCATCCATGGCGCGGGCAGCGACTTCACGAGCCCGATGTACGTGATGGCGGGACTCTGGCACTTTATGGGACGCTGCGGGGTTCCGTTGGTCTACACGTGGCCGTCCAGCGGCAGCGGCAGCTCTCTGGCGGGCTACGATTACAACCGCGAGTCAAGCGAGTTCACGGTCTACCACCTCAAGCAGTTCCTGCGTCTCCTGGCGACGTGCCCGGGCATTGCGAAGGTTCATGTGATCGCCCACAGCCGCGGGACCGGCGCCGCCCTCGCCGCGATCCGAGAACTGAACATTGAAATCAGCGCCTCGGGGGGCGATACACGGAAGGTGTTGAAACTCGGTTGCATGATATTGGCGGCGGCGGATATGGACCTGGAGGTGAGCACGCAGCGGGTAAGCGCGGAGCGTCTCATGCGCATGCCGGAGCAGATGGTGCTCTACGTTTCTCGCACCGACTTGCGCCTCCGCCTGGCGAGCTTCTTCTTCGGCAGCAAGGACCGCCTCGGACAGTCCCATGTTGGAGATCGGACGCCGCAGCGTGGCGAACTGTTGAGTCATCTGCCGGACATCCAGTTCGTCGATGCCCGCGTGGCCGGTTCCGGGCGCGGCAGCCATTTCTACTTCTACACTCACCCTGCCGTCAGCTCCGACCTGATCCTCCTGCTGCGCGACAATTGCGGCCCCGGGGCCGAAAATGGCAGACCGCTCGCCCGCGAGCAAGACGGTCTCTGGCGGATCGACATGAACTACCCCGCCTGTCGCGACCCCGTGAAGAGGTAGGGGCAACGCCGCATCAGTTGCCCGCGCATGCACGCGGTAGGGTTTGTCCCCATATCAGGGCGTCCGCGCGATCCGCTATCCTAAAGGTGGTGGTACTATACATCAGGAGGAATATATGAAAACGAATCGCATACTGAGCGGACTCTTGCTGGCGCTGTTGCCAGCCATGGTACAAGCGCAAGACTTACCCGTCGTGGTTCCCACACCATGGGCGTTCACCACGGCGAACACGGAAATCACTATTATCAAATATACGGGTCCGGGCGGGGCGGTGACCATTCCCGGCCAATTGAATGGTCAGCCGGTCGTTACTATCGGGCCCGAAGCGTTCTGGGGTTGCACCAATCTGACCAGCGTCACGGTGCCGCCCAGTGTGTCGCACATTGGCGACTTCGCCTTCGGCAAGTGCAACAATCTGCAAGGGGTCTATTTCATGAGCGCTGCGCCCTATTTGGGGACGTCGATCTTCTTTGAAGCCGATCAAGTGGTCGTCTACATCCTGCCGGGGACGGCAGGATGGGCGCAGTATTATGGCGGTCGTCCCACGGCGCGCTGGGTTGAGGCCGATCAGAGCGATGCCTCAGGCGGAAAAGCTTCGCACTAAGCTGACGCACCCGAGCCAGGCAAACGGCCGCTGGTCTGGCGTGGCAACCGGCGGGGCGTTGCTTAGGGTGCGGGCTCGGCGGCATTCGCCTGATCGGCGTCGCCCTTCGCGGTACAGCCTCCGGCTTGGCTGGGGGGTGGGTTGGAGGCGGCGGTCGGCGGTTGTGGCGGCGTATTGGTTACGGTTGGTGCCAGCGTGGCGCTGTTCGTGGCGCTGTTCGTGGCGGGTATTGCGGTCAGTAGGGCGTTGGTCGTGATGCTCACGCGTGTGGTGATATTGGTGGCTGGCAGCGCGGGGGGCGGCGGCGGGGGCGGGGCCATGCCGGTGGCGCCATATTTCACATAGTCGAGGATCCCGGCCGCAATGGCGTCGGCGAGTTTCAGGCGGTAGCTGGCGTCTGCGAGATGGCTGGCGTCGTTGGTGTTGGTAAGGAAGCCGCATTCAATCAAGGTGGCCGGGCAGGGGGCCTCTTTGAGTACAAAGAGCCGCTTGCGCTTCAAACCCCGATCCATGGCGGTCAGTGGTGCGTAGCGCCGGTGCAGGTAGAAGCCGAGTTGCGTGTTGGCGCCGTCAAAGCGGTTGCCGGGACAGGCATTGGTCTGGCCGTGTCCGTTTTCTGCCACGCCGTTAAATCCCGCCACGGGCAGGGTGTAGGTTTCGGCGCCCATGGCGTAGAGGTTGGAGGGGCTCGAGTTGGCGTGGATGCTGATAAAGAGTTGGGCGCGCTGGGCTGCCGCCAGGCGCATGCGTTCGCCCAGCGTGACGGTTACATCGCCGGTGCGTGTCAGGATCGGTTGCAGTCCAGCGGCGGTCAATTGGCAGGCGACTTGGCGGGTGATCTCCAGTGCGACCTGTTTCTCCTGCACCGTGCCGGTGGCCGTGCGTGCGCCGCTATCTTCACCGCCATGCCCGGCATCGAGTACGATCTGTACGGCGGGGGGAGGCGCGGCGGTGGCGATGAGCAGTGGGCGCAGCAGCGTGTCGAAGTCCGCGCGTGTGACGTCGCGCAGGTCGTTGGTGGCGGCATCACGCGGTGGCAGGTGTAGCCAGACGGTGGTGCCGTCCAGGGTGGCATTGCGTCGGCCGGCGAAGAGGTGCAGCACATGTTCCGCATTCGAGAGCACCAGCCCATCGGCCAGATGTTCCATATTGCTCAGGCCGAGGGTGTTCTGGATTCTTGCAATAGGCGTCCAGCAGACGGCTTCGGCGGCTGCTGGCACCTCGACGGCTGGCGCACAGGCTGCGTAAGCCAGCAGGAAGAGGATCAGGTGGTGGTTTCGCATGCGGATGAATGGCATGGGTGAGGGGACGCTTTCCGTCTGCAACTCCTATATCGTAGGAAATGCCGCTGCTTGCCACAAGCACTTTCGGGCATCTATCCCGCCCTGTCGGAGCTTTTTTACGTGCAGAAATAGACCAAGCGAGGTATCTTTCAATAATCATAAATACGGGGGTGCATGATGATGAGTAAGCTGAGTGAGTGTGTGGGGTGTGTCGTCCACGCCAGTGATGGGGAAGTGGGGACGGTCGAGGAACTCTACCTGGATGACGTGGCCTGGCGCGTGAGGTATCTGGCCGTAAAAATGGCGCAGCCGCCCGGGCGGACGGTGCTGCTTTCCGTGGCGGCCGTACGCAAGCCGGATTGGAATCAACGCGTGATTCCCGTGGATCACACGCTTGGCCAGGTGCTCGCCAGTCCTGTCGCGACTGGTGATGCGCCGGGCACGCGGCAGCACGAGATCGCCTTGCATCGGCACTACTTGTGGCCCGTTTACTGGCTGGGGGGGTTCTATGAACTCCCTGCGCTGGCTCTGGCACAAGGGGGTATTGAGGTGGGTGAGTTGGCCATGGCATCGCCAAGGGTCGGGGTGCGTAAACGTGAGGCGCACTTGCGTGCCATGCGCGAAGTCATGGACTGTCGGGTGCACGCCGTCGATGGCCTGTTAGGGGGGATTCAGGATGCCCTGATCGACGACGAGACGTGGAGCATTCGCTATCTGATCGTGAATATGCACACGTGGTTGCCGATGCGTCTGGTGCTCGTTTCGCCACAATGGATGACCAAAGTCCGTTGGCTCGACCACGAGATTCAGGTGGACCTGACGCGTGAGATCATCAAAACAAGCCCGCGCGTGCGCCTGGCGGAGATTGGCAGCCCGGTTTATGAGAGCAAGCTGCTGGGACACGTAAAGAAGGCGTCTGTCACGGAATGGGTGCTTTTCCGGATGCATGCGCCGCCCAGCGCGGAAGTCTATGTCACGGGGACGTTCAACCAATGGCAGCCTACGGCTATCCGGCTGGGTGAGGTGTGCCGGGGCGTCTATAGCGCCATGATCCTGCTGCCGGTGGGCCGCTACGAATATAGGTTCCGTGTGAACGGTGCCTGGGTCAATGGCCCGACCACGGCCGCGCAGGTTCCCAACCCCTATGGCTCGACCAATAGTGTGCTGCTGGTTGGTCGCCAGCCCGGGCATACGAGTCATCTGCATACCTTTGCCCGCGAGTCCGATGGGGGGGGCGGCTCGGTCATGCTGGCGAATTGGCGCGCGGAATAGCTCGGAGTGGGACGGGGCGCATCCCTGTTTCATTACAGAGTTGCGGCCTACAACACTACAACGCAAAGCAAGTGGATCAGGGATGCGCCCAGTGGGACGCTGGTCAGCGGTTCGTTCTTGGCGCAGAACCAGAAAACAGGGATGATAGGTGCCGTTTTGAACCCTGGAGTGAACGCGCGCCGCTCATGCACCCTATACCCGCACCAGCAACGACCCGCTTCCGCTTGACGGTGGCGTATGATGGCACGGCCTACGCCGGCTGGCAGGTGCAGCCCAATGGCGTTACGGTGCAGGAGACCATCGAGAAGGTGCTGGAGGGGCTGGTGGGCGCGCCCGTCAAGCTGCATGGCAGTGGGCGCACGGACCAGGGGGTGCATGCGCGCGGCCAGGTGGCCCATGTGGATCTGGTCACGCGCATGGATGCGGCGGCACTCTTCCGGGCGCTGAATGCGCGGCTGCCGGCGGATGTGCGTGTGCATGAGGTGCGGCCAGCGGCACCGGATTTCCACGCCCGACGCAGTGCCCGTGCCAAGGAGTACCGCTATTTCGTCTGGAACGACCCCACGCTTCCGCCGGATCGTCGGCTCTATGTGGGGCATGTTTATCGTCCCCTGAACCTGGCTGCCATGCAGCAGGCGGCGGAGCGGTTTGTGGGGGAGCATGACTTTGCCTCCTTCACCGCCAATCCCGATCGGTTGGTGGAGAGCACCGTGCGGCGGGTGTTCCTGTTCCGGGTGCGACGGCAGGGGGCGTTGATCTCCTTCCGCGTGCGCGGCAGTGGTTTTTTGTACAAGCAGGTGCGCAGCATGGTGGGCTTCCTGCTGCGCGTGGGCGAGGGGGCCGAAGCACCGGCGGCCGTTTCGGAGCTGCTCACGCAGCGCGCAGCGCGCACCGCCCGCGTGCCTACGGCGGCCCCGCAAGGGCTCTTCCTGTGGCAGGTGTTCTATCCGCCGGCGCGTGCGCATCGGTCTGTGTAAACCCGGTAGATGTTGGACGGAAGGGGTGGGGCGGTGGATCAGGCGAAGATGGCGCGATGTGGGCAGCAGGCGTGGTTGCTCGCCATGGTCGGGGCGTTTCTGTTTGCGCTGGGTGGGGTAGCCACGGCGGCGCAGGAGTTTCTGGTCTGGATCCCGCAGCGGGTGGCGTCCGGCGGTGTGGTGTTGGGGTTGGCAGGTAGTTTTGCGTCGCTGGTGCAGGTCGTGCGGGTTCTGTTTGCCGATCAGCAGAGCGCCCGGGGGCAACAGCGGGCGCTGCTGGGCACCATGCTGCTGGCCGCCCTGTCGCCCGTCTTATTCCTGGTCTGGG
>CAYSHQ010000105.1:0-842 GCA_964430835.1 uncultured Lentisphaerales bacterium | reverse complement strand
GACGCAGTCGGGTATGTTGTGAGTACGCGTTATGAATGATTCTTCTTCGGTGCGGATTGTGCTGGTGGAGCCGCTCTATTCCGGCAATGTGGGCTCGATCTGCCGGGCCATGGCCAACATGGGGTTGCGCGATCTCTGCCTCGTGGCACCACGGATTATCGATGGCTGGGAGGACGGGCGGCGCCTGGCTTGCCATGCGACCAACCTGCTGGATGGCCGGCGCGAAGTCGCGACGCTGGCAGAGGCCGTGGCGGACTGTGTGGCGGTGGCTGGCACCACGGCGCGCCTGGGTCTCTACCGGCAGCATGTGCGTACGCCGCGCGAAAGCGCCCCGGAATTGTCCAAGCTGGCCACCACCGGGACCGTAGCATTAGTCTTCGGCCGCGAAGACAAGGGGCTGAACAACGACGAGATCGGCATGTGTACCCATTTGATACGGATTCCGTCGGCCGACGAGTATGTCTCGATCAACCTGGCCCAGGCGGTCATGCTCTGCTGTTACGAACTCTTCCTGGTCCGTGGCACGTATGAGCCCCCGCAGGAGAAGTCCGTGGCTGCCACGGCGGGGCATCGCCTCCAGATGATGAAGATGTGGCGCCAACTGCTGCTGGAGATCGGCTTCATGAAGCCGGACAAGGCCGACCACATGATGCAGGGCGTGCAGCGCGTCTTCTCCCGTGGCGCCGTCACCGAGGACGACGTCAACATCCTGATGGGGATGGCCCGGCAGGCCGACTGGGCCCGCAAGCAGGGCCCCGCGCCACGGGCGACCCCGTAGCCGCAGGCCTGTCGCAACTCCGGGGCGAGGCTCCCGCCGAGCCGGACACGTCTCCTGGCGCCGC
>CAYSHQ010000104.1:1103-6971 GCA_964430835.1 uncultured Lentisphaerales bacterium | reverse complement strand
TCAGGTCGGAGAAGATCGAGACCTTGGAGAACTTGCTCACGCCGGTGATGAGCACAAAACGCTGCAATGCCTCGGTCTTCTTGATGACGCCATAGAATGTCTTGAGCGCGGCCTGGATGCCGTGTACGCCGGTTTGCCCGAGCTGGCCCAGCAAAGGCTTGTCGTACTCGTCCACCAGAATGACAACTTTCCCACTGCGCCCGGCAAGTTGCGTAATGAGATCACGAAGTGCGGCCGGTGGCGTGTCCGCCGTAAGGGTCAACCCCAACGCCTTCGCCTGTTCATTAACGAACCGCAACAAGGAGGCTTTCAGTGCGGACTCGGTCTCCGCTTCAACATCGCCGAGATCCAGATGGATCACCGGATACGTCTGCCAGTCGTAGTCAGTCCCGTCAATGAACAACCCCTTGAACAGTTCGCGCCGCCCCTGGAAGATCGCTTTGAGCGTACTCACCAGCAGCGACTTGCCGAACCGCCGTGGACGCGCGAGGAAATACTGCCCCTTGTATCCGCGGATGAGTTCGTAAATGTGACTCGTCTTGTCCACATACAAATAGCCGCCCGCAATCAAGTCGGAAAACGTATACGCGCTAGTGGTCAACGGCTGCATGGGAACACTGTAAGCCAGGCGGCAGGGGCATTCCAAGCGAATTCAGTGACCATGGCAGGGCGTGGGCGCAGCCCTGTCTTACCCTTGCGATATGGCATTGTAGGCCGCAACTCCGATGGCGGCCCATTCCTAGACCGGACCGGGAAGATAAGGTCAACGCTACCGCACGAAACTGTATTTGTGGCAGGACAATGCACGCCTAACATGGTAGTTTCTTGGCGGCGTATGACTGGTCATCCCGGCGCGCCACGTACTCGCCCAGCTTACTCCAGCCAACCCCATGACAACACCCACACATCCCGCCCCCCTCCTCCTGCAAGGCACGCGCGTGATCGACCCCGCCAGGCGGCGCGACGAACTCACCGACCTCTATCTGGAAGAAGGGCGACTCCTCCCCGTGCCCGCCACGCTGCCAGCCAATACCCGCTGCCTGGATGCCCGCGGCACCCTCGCCACACCGGGGTTTCTCGACCTGCATGTGCATTTCCGCGATCCCGGCGGACTGGCCGCAGAAACACTGGTGAGCGGCAGCCGGGCTGCGGCCGCCGGCGGCTTCACCCACGTAGTCACCATGCCCAACACCTCGCCGGCCTGCGATACCCCCGCCCTGCTCCAGCGGCAGCTCGACCCGCAACTCGCTGTGCGTATCCTCCCCTCCGCCTGCATCAGCGCCGGCCGCAAAGGCGAACAACTCGCAGAGCTGGAGACGCTCGCCGCCGCCGGTGCCATGGCCTTTACGGATGATGGCGCGATGGTCTCGGACCCGGCACTCATGGCCGCAGCCATGCAGCGTGCACGCCAACTGAACTTGGTTATCATGGACCATGCCGTCCTACCGGCCCTGGCAGGCCCCGGCGTGATCCGCGCCTGCGCCGCCGCCACTCAATTCCAGCTACCAATCTTCCCGCCCGAAGCCGAAATCGCCGCCGTGGAACAGGATATCCGTCTCTGCCGACAGACCGGCGCCCGCCTCCATCTGCAGCACCTCTCCTGCGCCGCCTCCGTGGCTGCCATCCGTGCGGCCCGTCGCGAAGGACTCCCAGTTAGCGGCGAAGCCTCCCCGCACCACCTGGCGCTGGCCGCCGAAGAGATCCTCACCGACGACGGCAACCTGCGCATGAACCCCCCGCTCGGCAACCGCGAAGACGTACGCCTGCTGCGGCAAGCCATCCTGGACGGCACGCTGACCGCGCTGGCCACCGACCATGCCCCCCACGCCCCTGCCACCAAGGCCCACGGCTTCTTGCAAGCCCCCTTCGGCGTGATCGGCCTGGAGACCGCCGCCGCCGTAACCTACACACTACTCGTAGAACAGGAGGGCATGCCTCTGCTGGACTGGGTGGCGCGCTGGACCACCGGTCCGGCCGCGATCCTTGGGATCCCCGCCCCCACCCTGACCGATGGGGTGCCGGCCAATCTGGCGCTCTTCGATATCCGCACCCCCTGGCATGTGAACCCTGCGCAGTTCCAATCGCTCTCCCGCAACTGCCCCTTTGCTGGTTGGAGCGTGCACGGCAAACCCCTACTGACCCTCTGCGAAGGGCGCATCACCTGGCTGGATGATTCCTTCTATACCGGCAAACCGGATGGACGATGGTAGCCCCGCCTGCCAACGCACCTGCCCCCGATTGCCAGTCTTGCTTGCGTTTTAGGCCTAAACAAGCGATTCTACCCATCAACACGCAACACAAAGACGCCGTTCCCGCCATCCTGCAACCCGTGTTGCATTGGCCGCTGGATGGCGGGCTCCAAAACCGATCCGGATGCGCACCTTATTGACGGCACATGAAGAGCTGCTGCATACGCGTAAAAGGCGCACGCCCTGATCGTGAAAGTCTGGGACTGGCAAAACGCGCCGAGACCGGCTTCGCCTCTAGGCATCCTGACGTCGCGCGGCCGCCCTGCCACGGCAAAGAAAGGCCCTCATGATCATCTGTCCTGTCTGCGGCAATTGCCCACGCCAAGCTTGCTTCGATAGCGTCAACCGGCATGGCCGACATCTGCAGCAACCGGCCAATACCTTCACGATTTCCGCATGCTCAGAATGCGGCCTGCTGGGACCGGAAGGGGTCATAGCCGATCAAGCGTATTATCAGACCTATTACCCGCAAGGATATCATGGCATGAATTCGGCCGGGGGCATCTTGACCCGATTGTACGAGGTGCTGGCGCGCAGCCTGCTAAAACAAAAGATTCGGCTCCTGTTACGCCACTCGCGCCCCACAGGGGCCCGGCGAAAACTACTGGACGTTGGTTGCGGGCCCGGCGCGTTCCTGTCCAAGCTGGATCAGACCCAATTCGAACCCCACGGACTGGAACCGGTCGGCGAAGCTGTGGCCTTTGCCCAGCGGCAGGGGCTGAAAGTCATCCAAGGAGACGTGTTAACCACCCCCTTGGAATCACAAACCTACGACCTCATCACGTTATGGCATGTCTTGGAGCATATCGACCGGCCAGAGATCGCGCTCGCACGCCTGCATGACGCGCTCGTACCGGGCGGAACCGTGGTGATCGCCACCCCCAACACCGACTCACGGGCCTGCCGGGTGGGACGGGAACACTGGTTCCATCTGGATACGCCGCGCCATCTACACCTGTTTAACGAACACAACCTGACACGGCTGCTGCGCAACACCGGTTTCGACGTGGTGCACCGCACCTACCTGCCGTTCGACTACCCGCTCGACCTCTTCTGGAGCCTACGCCATCGTCCTGGTTGTTGGCCGTTGCTAGCCCTCTACCCATTTACCAAGTTCTTCGACCACGAAAACCTACTCCTAGTTGCGCGCAAATGAACACGGAGCGGAAATTCCGACACGAAGTAGCCATCATCGACACCACCATCGAGCCTTCCGAAAACTAGCGACACGACCATGCTCAGCATCATCATACCGACCCTTAACTCCGGCCGCACACTCGAAGCCTGCCTCGCAGCCATCCGCGGCCAGGATTTCCCACGCCACGAACTCGAGATCGTGATCGCGGACGCCGGTTCCACCGACGACACGCTGGCCATCGCGCCGCGGCATGGCGTCGAACACATCGTGGCCAACCCCCTGCGTACCGGTGAGGCCGGTAAGTCCGCCGCCATCGCCGCCAGCCGGGGCGACCTGCTGGCACTGGTGGACAGCGACAACATCCTCCCCGATCCGGACTGGTTGCGCCGCATGACCGCCCCTTTTGCCGATCCGGAGATCATGGGGACCGAGCCACTGGCCTATACCTGCCGCGCTGAGGACCCGGCCCTCACCCGCTACTTTGCCCTGCTGGGCATGAATGACCCGGTCTGCCTCTTCCTAGGCAACTATGACCGCTGGTGCGGCATCACCGGACGCTGGACCGGCCTGCCCGTGCCACAAGCGGACGCCGGCGATTACCTAAAGCTGACCTTATCAGAAGCGCAACTCCCCACCATCGGCGCCAATGGCTTCGTCTTCCGGCGCACCTTGCTAGAGCGCGTCGCCTGGACTCCCTACTTCTTTGACATCGACGTGGTGCACCAGGCCGTGGCCGCCGGACACCCCCACTTTGCCAAGGTCAAAACCGGTATCGTCCACCTCTACTGCGACCGGCTGGCGCTTTTCCGCCGCAAGCAGCAACGGCGCATTCACGATTTCCTCTACTTTGCCGCGACCCGCCAGCGCACTTATCCGTGGCAGCGGCAAAACAAGCTGGCGATCATCCAGTTCGCCCTCTGCACCGTGCTGGTGGTTCCGCTGCTGGTGCAGATGTGCCGTGGCATGCGCCGCCACCCCGACCGCGCCTGGTGGTATCATCTACCCGTCTGCTGGATCACCCTCTGGATCTATGGATTCGCCACACTCGGCCGACTGCTGGGGCGCAAGACGCAGGCGCTGGATCGCAAGAACTGGCAGAAGTAAGACCGCACACGGATGAACGACGCACGCCCTATGCCCCCACTACCCGCCACACGCCGGCACATCTGGCTCTCGCCGCTGCTCAAGCTCCTGCTAGGCGCCGGCTTGATCGTGCTGCTCTTCCGGCGGCAGGATATCAACTGGTCCGACCTGGCTGAAACCCTGACACACCTCTCGGCCCAACCCGCCTGGCTAGCCGCCACCCTGCTGCTGGTGCTGCTCTGCCTGCTTTGTGGCGCCGGTCGCTGGTGGACCGCCTTGACCGGACTGGCGGTCCCGCTTTCCCGAGCGCGCACTGCCGTGCTCTTTCTGATCGGCCATTTCTTCAACGGGTTCCTACCCGGTTCGACCGGCGGCGACGTAGCGCGGGCCTTCTACATCGCCCGCGATATCGAAGGATGTCGTGCCACGGCCGTCATGTCCATCGTCGTGGAGCGCCTAGCAGGCGTGGCAACCTTGCTAATGCTCGCCATGGTCGGCTTGCTCGCCACCACCACCTATGACCGTCGGCCCCTGCTGCTGGCACTGGCCGGCCTGCTGGCGGCCGGCAGCCTGATTCTGCTTATCGGTGTGCCGGGGCTGGCACGCCTCGCGGGGTGGCCGCTCCTGCGCCAGTTGGTGCAGCATCCGCAACTTGGCCCGCTGCTCCGTCGCCTATATGGTGCCCTGCAGCTCTGCCATGCCCAACCCCGGCTGATCCTGCGCCTGCTGGGGTGGTCACTACTGCAACATCTCTGCGCCATAGCCAGTTGGCTGACGCTGGCCTGGGGGCTCGGATTTGCCTTTGACGCGCTGACGTTCCTGCTGCTCGTGCCGGCCGTGTTAACCGCGCAGATGATCCCGATCACCCCCGGCGGGCTCGGCGTACGCGAAGGCGCCGCCATCACCCTGCTGCCAGCCGCCGGTCTGGCCGCCCATGAGGCCATGGTCGTATCCCTCGCCAGCTTCGCCGCCTCGCTGGTCTGGTCCGCCGCCGGCGGCCTGATCTTCCTGCTGCCCCGCCATCACCGACATGGGTAATTACGACCTGTGGCTTGCAGGCGTTGGGGGTTGTCGTGATCGATCAGCCAACATGCGTAAGCAGTAACCGTCTGACCGGCACCATTCCCGTCGGTATCACACCAGCCACCTACCGCCCGTGCCCCACCCCTTCGTTCGACGTATCATCCTTGGGGCGCACCGGCGCACCGGAAACATCCCGCACCCGGCGTAGCGGCAAAGGCGGGCGGTCGCCAGCACCTTCCGGCACCACGATGCGGCGCCGCAAATAGATCGTCCGCCCGGGCACCTCGCCCCAATCCCCGCACGGGCCGCCGGCCTGATGCCACGCCTGCACGCACGGAATTCCATTGGGCATAAAGCGCCACCACGCCATGGTCG
>CAYSHQ010000104.1:0-1093 GCA_964430835.1 uncultured Lentisphaerales bacterium | reverse complement strand
GGCAGGATCTCCGCCTCCCCTTCAAACGGCTGCCACGTCTGCCGGTCCCCCTCCCGCGCCGGCCACCCCTCCGGCTTCGTACGGCTGAAATCCCACGAAGCATCGCTGACCACATTCGTGAAGAACGCACTGAACCCAGCCGAGAAGAAGGCGTACTGCGGCTTGGCCACCACCTCGGCCTGTAGCAGATGCTCCCCGGGCGTCAGCTCCACCGCAAACCCCTGCCAGACCGTCGGATCCCCCCCCTGCCCCAGCAGCTTGCCATCCACCAGCAACCGGTAATCAGCATAGCCATGCGCCCCGAAGATGGCCCGCCCGGGTTGCTCCCCGCGCAAGAGCAGCAGACGCGCCTGCTGCACCACGTCCGGCGGCAGGTTGGTGTTCCCAGCCAGCGCCGTCAGAGCCGGCCGCACCGCCGCGTGACCGGCCAACATCTCCCGGTAAGCCAGGTGCCGCAGCTCAAACATCCAACGCTCCGGCATCCGCTGCATGGCCGCGGCATAAAAGGCGCAGCGCTCGGCCGCATCCGCGATCAGCCCCATGCGCTCGAGCTCGAATAACTCCACCATGATTGCCAGAAAACCTACCTGATCGAACGCCGGGAAGCGCTCCCCCACCGGCGGCAGCACGCTCCCCGACGCCCCCGGCCGGTCCTGATACCAAAACGCACACGACGACAAATAGCCGCCCGCGCGATTGGCATCGCCAAACTCGATCTCCATGCGCAGATCCTTGCGGAACGTTACCGGATCGGTCAGGTGGAAGCGGAACTGCGCGGTGCGCATGGCCGCCTTCTCCAACAAGCCGTGCAACGGCAGCTCAAACAGGCCGAAGTAGTACCACCCGCCGTTGAAATAGTCCTCCAGCCCCGTGCCGTGGTGCACCGCTTCGCGCCCGCCGTCGCGGTAGAAGCGCTCATCCCCTTCCAGGATATTCCAGCTTCCATCCATCCCCAGCGCCACCAGGTAACACCCGACATACTTGCCGGCCCCCGTGGTCTGCAGCATGCGCAGCGGCACCCCCGGTGAGAGGGCCGCTTGGAACCCGGCATGCAGGTAGAGGCGGTCCCCGACCTTCCCCGGCACAAACTCCG
>CAYSHQ010000103.1:0-7009 GCA_964430835.1 uncultured Lentisphaerales bacterium | reverse complement strand
CCACGTTATAACCAGTTGCCCGCGCGTGCATTGTGGGCCAAAGGGAAGTTCAAGTTACGGATCTAGGATTAACCTTTGCGAGTACCGGTTAGCCGTGCAAAAAGGCTTGGATTGATGCGCTGAGCACTTCGATGTCTGCCAGCAGGTCGTGACCGGCCTGCTCGCAGGTTTGGAACCGACTATGGGGCAACTGCTGATGCAGGCCTGCGCTGGCTTCCCAGGGGATAATCCGGTCTTGGCGGCCATGCAGCAGCAGGGTGGGGCAGGTGTTGCCCATGAGCGCTGTGCGCAGGTCGGTCTCCTGTAGATAGTGCAACCCGGCGTCCAGTTGCGTGGCACCGGCGGTGAGGGCGCGCACGCTTTTCTGTTCGAAAAGTTCGGGTGTTGCTGGCTGCGGGTGCGCCACATCCCGGTAGAAAGCCTGGAGCGTGGCGGACGGATTGCGACGCAGACCGGCGCGTAGCGCCCGCAGGTTGGCCGGTAGCACGCCGCTGGTGTAGCCTTCGGTGGTGCAGAAGCGTGCGGTGCCAGCCAGCAGGATGCGCTGGCTGATGGCCGGTGCGTCCGAGTGGCAGGTGGCCTCCAAGGCAATCATCGCCCCCATGGACCAGCCAATCAGGCAGACCGGCGCTCGGCTGGCCGCGATGCGCACCTGCAAGGCTTGGGCATAGGCGGAGCGCGTCGAAATCGGCGATGGCGGTGCGGCCTCGGCCAGCAGTTCGCTCGGCGAGGTGCTTTGGATCTCGGCGAGGGGCGCAAGGACCGTGGCCAGAGTGGTCAGGTCGGCGGACGTGTGGGCCCAGCCTGCCACAACAATGATGGTGCTCGGCTTCATAACACGCCCGCTTCCCGGGCGCAGGTTGCGATGATGTCAGCCGCGCGCGCCAGATCTTCCCGGGTATGGGCGCTGGTGACGGAGAGCCGTAAGCGGGCGGTTCCTGCTGGCACCGTGGGGGGACGGATAGCTGCGGCCAAAATTTTCTGTTCGGCCAAGCGGCGTGCGAGTTCCAAGGTCCGCTTGGCATCGCCCACCAGCACGGGCACAATCTGGCTGGCAGAGGGTCCGGTGTCGAGTCCGGCAGCTTGCAGGCGTGCGCGGAAAAACGCGCTCTGATCCAGCAAGGTGGCGCCGAGGTCCGGCGCGGCCTGCAGCACGTCCAGCGCGCCGAGCGCCGCGCCAATGACGGCGGGCGGTGCGGCGGTGGTGAAGATAAAGGTGCGGACCTTGTTCACCAGTAGTGCACGCATCTCGGCGGAACAGGCCACATAGCCGCCGCTGCTCCCCAGCGCTTTGCTCAGGGTCCCCATGGAGATGTTCACCCGCGAATCGAGCTGGCAGGCCCGGATACAGCCGTTGCCATTAGGGCCGAAGACGCCGATCGCGTGGGCTTCATCCACCAGGAGCATGGCACCATACTGCTCGGCTATCCGTACGAGCTCCGGCAACGGCGCGAGGTCGCCATCCATGCTGAAGACCGATTCGGTGATCACCAGACAACGGCCGCGCCGCGTATGCCGCTGCAGCAGTTCTGCCAGATGCGTGGGGTCGTTGTGCCGGAAGCGCTGCAGCTTCGCCCGGCTGAGGGCAATGCCATCCACGATGCTGGCGTGCACGAGGCGGTCGGCAAAGACGACGTCCTCCCGGCCGACGAGCGCCGGGATGACGCCCGCGTTGGCCAGGTAGCCGCTGCCGAAGAGCAGCGCGGCCGGGTACCCTTTGGTGGCGGCCAGGCGCTGCTCAAGTTCTTCATGGCAGGGGAGGGTGCCGGCCAGCAGGCGGGCAGAGGTGGCGCCGGCACCATAGTCGGCGAGCGCTTGTACGGCGCGGACCAGCACTTGCGGATGGCGGGCGAGCGCGAGGTAGTCATTGCTGGCGAAGTTGAGGATCTCGCCATCCATGTGCGGCAGCTTGCCGCCAGCGGCGGAGAGCACGCGTGTACGCCGCTCCAAACCTTGGGCGCGGAGCTCTTCCAGTTGGCTAGTGATCCAGGCTTCGTTGCGCATGGCACGCTCCTGAGATGTGCGGCGCCTCTTGAAAACGCTCAGATATTTTCCACTTCCGCCACGTGGAAGCCGGCAGCGGTAATCATGGCTACGTCCGCCTCATACCCCTGGCCGGGGGTGGTCAGATAGCCGGTGGTGAACATGGAGTCCGCGACATAGAGCGCGAGTACCTGCAGGGGGCCAAGGCACTGTTCGCGACCACCGGCGACACGCACTTCGCGATTGGGGTGTACGAGGCGGAACATCACCAGCGTGCGCAGGGCGTCGGCGGCCCCGAGGGGCGGCTGGTTGGCGAGACGAGTGTTCGGGCGGGGGTTGAAGAGGTTGACCGGGATCGAATCCGCATCCGCCTCGCGCAGGGCGAAAGCGAGTTCCACGCGGTCTTCGCGCGATTCCCCCAGGCCGATGATACCGCCGCTGCAGAGGTCCATGCCCGCAGCCTTGGCAACCTGGGCGGTGGCCAGGCGGTCCGACCAGGTATGGGTGGTGCAGATCTGCGCGTAGTATTGAGCGGAGGTCTCGAGGTTATGGTTATAGCGATCCACGCCGGCGGCGTGCAGTTCGCGGGCTTGCTCGGCCGACAGCAGGCCCAGCGAGGTGCAGATTTCAATGGGGATTTCGGCCTTGATCCGGCGGGCGGCCTCGCACATGGTGGCGAGGTCGGTGGTGGCCGGGCCGCGGCCGCCGGTGACGATGCAATAGCGCTTGGCTTTCATCTGGTGGGCGGCGCGGGCGCCTTCGACAAGCTGGTCGGCGGTCTGCAGGGTGTAGCGCGCGATCGGTGTGCCAGCGGCGGCGGACTGGCTGCAATAGGCGCAATCCTCACTGCAGTGGCCGCTGCGGGCGTTGCGGATGACGTGCAGGCCAACGCCCCGGCCAAAATGGCGGCGGCGCAGCAGAAAGGCGGCATCCACCAGCGTCAGCAGGTCGTCCTCTGGCGCGTTCAGGATCGCCAGGGCTTGGGCGCGGGTCATGGCGAAGCCGTCCAAGATAGATCGGCTGAGGGCCATCCAGTCAATGTGCGGATTCATGGGCATGTCTCGCAGGTTTAGTTCACGTAAGCCCTGTTTGGGCGTAGGCGAGGGGGCACTATACACCATTTTCCGTCGGATGTGCGATCTGTTCCACGGCGAAAAGGGGTACGGCTTCCGTTTGGCCAGGAATGCGCACGGCCTCCAGCGGATGCAGCGGAATGGTGCTGTCCAGCGCGTGGGCGGTACTTTGCGAGATGAGGATGGCCTGTTGCACCGTGTGGGTATGGGTGCCCAGCTGGGTGGCAAACCGGACCATCGCCCCCAGGGCGGTATATTCGGAGCGGTGCTGGGCTTCCAGATTGCCCACCACGGCCACGTCGGTGTGAATGCCGATGCCTAGTTGCAGAGGTAGCCACGCCTTCTAGGCGCGCACCTCCGTCATAATTTTCTGCATCTCCAGGGCCGCCAGGACCGCCTGTTGTTCAGGCTTCTGCATCGCCAGCGGCGCGCCGAAAAGAGCCAACAGGCCGTCCCCGTGCAGTTGCGTGACGACTCCGCCATGTCGGGCGATGCTGCCCAGGAGGCGCTTGTGGCACGCTTGGAACAAGGTTGTGATCTCTTCGGGTTGACAGCTGTCCGCCAGCGCCGCTAGGCCGGGCAAGTCGCACGCGAGTACGGTGATGCGACGGCGCTCGGCGACTTGGGAAGAATGAGCGCCACGCTGTTGGGCGTGCTGGCGTCCGGTGTGGTTCATATAGCGCGTCAACGAATGGCGCATGAATTCACGATCCTTCAGATCAGCGGTCATAGCATTGAAGGCGTCGCTCAGCTTTTCAAACTCATCGCCTGTTTTAAATTCGAGGCGTGTTTCGAAATCGCCGGCTGCCACCTTATGGATGCTGTCGCGCAGAGCGGTTAAGGGACGCGCCAGATGGCGGGATAACATGAGGGCAATGATCAGGGAGGCCAGGATGACGGCGATGACGACAATGAAGCATTGCCAGCGGAAGGCGTGGCGAAGCGCAGCCAGATGTTCCGCGGCGAGATCGATGCCAACGAGGCCGACGACGAGGCCCTGGGCGTTACGGATGGGGGCGTAGCCGGAGAGGACCATGCCCCATTTGTCTTTGGTGAGTTCGTCATCGCAGGTCGGCACCGTGAAACCATCCAGCAGCCGGGGTGCCAGCTGCCGGGCGTTGTACGCTTCCCCCAGACGCGCGGCCGCTTCTTGCGGGTCAATGACGCCGTTGCCGTTCACGTCGCCTTCAGGCGTCGGATCCACCACAAACTGGACGAAGCCGGTCTGGTCGGTGTCGGGCCGTTTAGCCATGGTATAGATATACCGGACGGCGGGTGAATTCTGTTGAAAGCGGCGGAGCGTGTGGGCGATGGCCTGCCACTCGGCGTTGCCGTGCTGGTCAGGGCGTGTCAGCTGCGCGAACTGGTCGCCGTCAATAAAAGCGGCCGACGTTTCCGCCAGGGACTTGAGCCAGTCGCGCATCTGGCGTAGCTGGTATTGCTCTGACACGCTGCTGATGGGCCAGGACGAGACCAAGGACGCCATGACCGTGCTCAGGCACAAACAGAGGAGAATCTTGGTGGCAAAGGAATACGAACGGAATTTCCGGCCGGCCAGGCGCGTTTTACGTTCTATAATGAGGAATCCCATCCCGATTGCGAGCAGCATGGCGAGTAGCAGGGCGGCCAGCGCTTTGCCGGCTTTGACGCACAGATCCCAGTGCCAGGCGCGCACATCGATGTCCATGCCGAGCACACCCAGCGGTTTCTTCGTGTACGGATCCAGCAGGGGTACGAACGCGGAAACCCATTTTCCCCAGCGATCAGAGTACCGTCTGATGGTGTCGACCTGCGTGTCGAAAACACGGTAGCAGGACGGGTCGATATCGCTATAGAGCGTGCCTGGCGCTGCGTAGTCTTTGGATGTGATGTTTTCGCTATCGACGTAAAAGAAGACGGGTTGGTTGGTGGCCGAAGTCGTCGCGGATGCATGGTCCGGGGGGGGCGATCTGGTTGTGGGGGCGCGGCCCATGAGGTAGATGAAGCGACTGCGGGGATAGGCCACGCGGAATGCGCAGAACTGTTCCTTGAGCTGCTGATAGTCGGGGTTGGTGACATCGGTCGGCGTGCCGGTGAGGTTCCGCACGGCGTTCCGGTTAATGGAACGAGCCACGGTGTGCGCCTGCTGGAGCAGGTCGTCGCACAGGTCACGGTCGGCCCGTGCCACAATCCACCACAGGATTGCGGCAGACAGGCATGCGACCACGAGTGGTAGAACGTACGACCATGTTCGGATTCTTTGTAGGTTCATCGTAACGGTTCCTGGCGTCGCCCGCGGCGTGGGTTAGGCATGCGGTTCCACGCTGAAGAGGGGCACAGCTTGCGTTTGGCCGGCAAGGAGTACGGCCTCCAGCGGATGCAGCGAAATGGTCGCGTCCAGGCCGTGGGCCGTGTTTTGCGAGATGAGGATGGTCTGCTGCAGCGTGTGGGCCTGGGCACCCAGCTGAGTAGCAACCTGGACCATGTGCCCCAGCGCCGTATATTCAGAGCGTTGGTAGGATCCGAGGTTGCCCACCACGGCATAGTCGGTGTGAATGCCGATGCTCAGTTGTAGCTGCGCCCAGGCCTTCTGCGCGCGCACCGCAACGATGGCTTGCTGCATTTCGATGGCGGCCCGTACTGCCTGTTGTTCATGTTTTTCGGTCTCGAGGGGGGCGCCAAAGATGGCCGTCAACCCGTCGCCACGCAGTTGATTGATGATGCCGCCGTGCTTCAACACGCAGGCAATCAGGCGCCCGTAGCACGATTTGAGCATCGTGTTAAGATCCTCCGGCGAGCGGGTGTCGGCCAACGCGGCCAGCGCGGGTACGTCGCAGACAAGCAGGGTGATCCGACGGCGTTCCGTGTCTGCGGTAAAGCGAGTGGCGCGTGGTGCCTGCTGCCCGCCCTGGTTCATGAAATGCGTCAACGAAGTGCGTATGAATGCGCGATCCTTCAGATCGGTGGTCATGGCATTAAAGGCTTCGCTTAGCTTTTCAAACTCATCCCCGGTTTTCAGTTCGAGCCGTGTTTCGAGATCGCCGGAAGCTACCTGGTGGATGCTGTCGCGCAGGGCGGTTAAGGGCCGCGCCAGGTGACGCGAGAGCAGAATTGCGACGATCAGCGACGCGAGCATGACGACCGTAACGACAATCAGGCATTGCCAGAGGAAGACATGGCGCAGCTTCGCCAGATGCTCGGCGGCGAGATCGAGGCCGACGAGGCCGACGACGGCGCCCTGGGCATTATGGATGGGCGCGTAGCCAGATAGCACCTCCCCCCATTGATCTTTGGTGAGGTCGTCATCGCAGGTCGGCAACGTGAAACCATCCAGCAGTCGTGGTGCCAGTTGTCGGGCATTATACGGTTCCCCCAGGCGGGCCGCCGCTTCGTTCGGGTCCAGGATGCCGTTGCCGTTTACATCTCCCTCGGGGGTGGGATCCACGACGAATTGGACGACGCCGCTTTGGTCGGTGTCGGGCCGTTTCCTCATGGCATAGATATATCGGATATCCGGGTAATTCTGTTGAAAGCGGCGGAGGGTGTTGGCGATGGTTTGCCAATCGCCGTTGCCGTGCTGGTCAGGTTGTGTCAAGCGTGCGAACTGGTCGCCGTCAATAAAGGCGGCTGAGGTTTCTGCCAGTGCCTTGAGCCATTCGCGCAACTGGCGTAACTGGTAGTGCTGAGCCACCTGGCTGATGGGCCAGGACGAGATCAGGGATGCCAGGACGGCAATCAGGCACAAGCTCAGCAGAATCTTGGTCGCAAAGGAATGTGACAGCAATTTACGCGTGGTCCGAGGGGTTTTACGCTCAACGATGGCATAGATCGTGCCTAGTCCGAGCAGCAGGGCAAGCAGCAGTCCGATCAGCGCTTTGGCCGATTTGACGCACACATCCCAGTACCAAGACCCTGCGTCGATATCCGTGCCGAGTACGGCCAGCAGCTTCCCGGTTTGGGGGTCGAGTAGGGGG
>CAYSHQ010000102.1:0-7028 GCA_964430835.1 uncultured Lentisphaerales bacterium | reverse complement strand
CACGTGTTGCTGCATCGCGAGGATCTGCGTGGAGACATCCTGTTGCAACGGGCGGGGTATGTTTTCGGCATGGTGGCTATCGTTGGTTCCCGGGGCGTTGGAAATCCGCGCAGTCACGGGTTTGCTTGCCGTGGATAGGCAGCCGCCGCAAAGCAGGAGGCCGCCACAGCCGAGTACCCACCCGACCAGAAGCCAACCACTGCGCTGAGATCTTTGAGTATCCAAGCTCATGTGAGGGGTGATAGCAGCGCGCATGCCACGGCTTGGGATTGCTGGTATCGGCGCGGGTACGCTACGCAGAAGTGGCGTAAGGCCAGCAAGTTGCAAATATCAGGCTACCGCTCAGTGGCTGAACGGGGGCGCACGCGCACATACGGAGGTGGCATAGCGCGAATGGGTATGCCGTGGCCGGTTGTTGCAAAAGACAACAAGGCTACGCCTGGCACGCTGCCCCATCTTAGGGTGCCGGGGGCGGTTCGGTGGCCGGAGGCGGTTCGGTGGCTGGAGGCGGTTCGGGTGCCGGGGGCGGTGAGGTATAGGCCGCCATCAGTTCATTTGATAGCTCGGAGATCTCCGCCATGAGTTTCTGCTTCTCTGCGGCCAGGGCGTCCTTCTCCGTCCGCGCTTTTGCCAAGGCGGCCGCGACCTGCTGAATGATTGGCTCTTGTGCGTTGGTGGCGGAGGGGGGCACGTGCTCTGCGCCGGTGCCTTCTGCGGCGGTGGTTTCGCTTCCAGGCGGGGGGACGGACTCCGGGGGGGGGGTGGTCTCCAGTTCGCGTAACCGTTCCTGTGCGGTATCGCGCTCGAAGTTAATTTTTCGCAACTGGTTCTCCATCTCGGCGATCATACCGGTATGCTGTACGGGTTGTGCGGCCGGCACCTGCTTTTTTACGGTGGGGGGGGAGAAGGCGCGCTGCAACAGGGGTATGCCTATGTGCCAGATGGTGCCGCACAGGAAGGCACTCAGAGCCACCTCGCTGCCGATCAGCAGGGTGTACCATTGTACCTCATCAACCGGGAGCATCCAGCCGTTGATCAAGCCGCAAAGCCCCGCCAGTGCACTGCCGCCGCCGACTACCGCTCCACCCAGTAGGCTGGCCAGGAAGGTGTAGGCACCGAGCAGCAGGAAGGGGTTGTTCCATACCCCCGCCAGCGTCTCCGCGGTGACCATCAGCATCAGGTAGGTGTCCAGAATGGCATACAGCGTGTCGATCAATAGGAGTTCGCGGGGGTTCCGGGTCGGCAGGAGACCCAGCAGCAGCGTGGCAGCAAACCAGAAGAGGACCAGGAGCAGGAACGCCAGCACGCTGATGGTCGGTGCGTGCAGGGCCCGGATGATCAGCAGGGAGAGCAGCGCGCCGAACGTGACGATGCGAAGGTACGTGAACGGGTTGAGCCTCACAATGCGTTCCTTATGGCGTGGCGTCCGCGTGTGCCGTCTCCGGCTTGGTTCAGTTGCGCGTGGCCCGCCGCTCGACACGCCAAGCAGGAATAATAGGGGGCCTTGCTGCGGAAGGCAAGCGTGGCAACACGGCCCCCCAACTGCGGCAGATTGGGGGGGGGATGCTTGGAAGGCTGGAGCAGACGAGAAAACATGGCGCAATTAGATATGCATGGTCGGCCGCAATGCGCTAGGATACGATCTGATTTACGGTGATCGAGGCAGGGTGCATCAGGGTTACCATACCGGCGGCACAACGTGAATAAGCAGCACAGCATAACGAGCACGCATGAGGGCGAGAAGCAGAGTCTGGCGGTCCTGGCGTCCGCGGCAGAGTCGCCGACGGAAGTCGCCCGCAGTGTGCACGCTTTGACCGGTGGCGTGGCGCACATGTTTAACAACCTGCTGGCCTCCATGATCGGCCAGCTGGAGTTGGCCTTGACGGAGATGCCGGTGGAGTCTGGCGCGCGCGATGATGTGCATGTGGCCCTTGGGGATGCCCGGAAAATGGCGGAGTTGTGCCATCGCACCATCTCCCGCTGTGGCACCGGCATCTTCCGCATGGCGCAGGTGGATCTGCGCGACGTGGTCGAACGGGCTACCGCGCAGATGGCACCCAAGGTGCCGCCGTATGTGAAGCTGCGCGTCAACCGGGCTCAGGAGCCGGTCGTGGTGGAAGGCGATGCGCATTTGCTGGGGATCATGACCGCCAATCTGCTCGCCAATGCCATCGAGTCGATCCATGCCGATGGCGGGCTGATCAACGTGACGGCGCAGGTGGAGCAGGTGGATGAGCGCTTCGTGCGCGCGCATGGCACGACATCGTCCCTGAATCCCGGCACGTATGCTTCGATCGAGGTGGTTGACACGGGCTATGGCATGGATGAAGTCATTGCCGCCAAGGCGTTCACGCCGCTCTTCTCGACCAAGGGGCCCGGGCGGGGGCTGGGGTTGGCCGAAGTGCAAGGGATCGTGCTGATACACAACGGGGCCGTGGCGTTCCAGACACAACTGGGGCAGGGCTCCACCTTCCGGATCCTGCTGCCCTTATCTGGCACACCACCGGGCCGCCCTTCGGCACCCCATCGATCGGTACCGGTACTGCCCAGTGCCGCCTCCCGCGGCACGATCCTCATCGTGGATGATGAGGAGGGGATCCGCCGCTACGCCCTGCGTGTCCTGCAAAGCCTCGGGTATACCACGTACGTGGCCTCTGATGGGCCGGAAGCGATTGAGTTGTTCCACGACCATGCCGATGAGATTGACTTGGTGTTGCTGGATGTCTTCATGACGAGGATGAACGGGGACAAGGTGTTGCGCGCGCTGCGGCGGATGCGTCCCGATGTGCGCGTTCAGTTGATGAGCGGCTACCAGGACGTGGCCTTGTCGGAATTGTTCGACAAGAAGGACCTTTCCACGTTACTATTTAAGCCGTTTGCCACAGCCGATTTTGTGAGCAATGTGCAAAAGACGATCCGGAAGAGAGAGGAAAGGAAATAACCATGGCAGACTCAGCTAAGCGCATCCTCGTGGTGGACGACTCCTCCACCATGCGCCGCATCCTGCGGGCAACCCTGAATCGCATCGGCTATATGGATATTACGGAGGCTGGCAATGGCGTGGAGGCCTATGCCAAGGCGAGCGAGCAGGTCTTTGATTGCGTGCTCACGGACTGGAACATGCCGGAGATGGACGGCCTGGAGCTGACCGTGAAACTGCGCGCCAAGCCGGAGTACAAGGGCGTCCCTATCGTGATGGTCACCACGGAAGGCGGCAAGCAGGATGTGCTGGAGGCCCTGACCAAGGGAACCACCTCGTACATCGTCAAGCCGTTCACGCCGGAGATTCTCAAGCAGAAGATGGATGAGCTGTTTAACCGGTAGCGCCAAGGAGCCCACATGAACAACGAACTGCGCCAAGAGGTGTTGCGGACCAAACTCCTGCCGGCGTTCATCGAGAGTACGCGACAGGCCTTCGAAACCATGGTCTTCCTGCCGACGACGGCCTCAGACCCTCTGTTTGACCCGGTGGAGATGCCGCGCGGGGATATTTCCGGCACGATCGGTGTTACCGGGAGCATTGCCCTGACCGGCGATAATCTGCGGGGGAACCTCTCGCTGATCTTCCCCGATGGCATGGCGGCGAACCTCTTCCGTGCCATGACCATGATGGGGCCCGATGATCCCGTCAATCCGCAGGAAGTGATTGATGCGGTGGGCGAACTGGCAAACATGTGCGCCGGGGGCGCCAAAGCCAGTATGCAGGAGATCGGCTTGAACTTCATGATCAGCCTCCCCTCGGTGGTCTCCGGCAAGCAGCACAGCCTGGCGCGCATGGCCGGCTGTTCTACCTGCCTGGTCCCCTTGCGGAATGACCAGGGCGAATTCCACATGGAGATCACGTTCCAGTGGAAGTAGGCGTGGGCGGCGGTGTCTGCGTGTCGGCGTCAAGCTCCGCGAGCACCGCTGCCACGCAGGGCGGACAGTAGCTGTGGGAGAACTCGGCGAGCGAGTGGGCGCTGACGTAGTTCTCCACTTCCTGCCAGTAGCCCGCATCATCGCGGATGCGCTTGCAGCGCGAGCAGATCGGTAGCAGTCCGCGCAAAGTCCGCAGCCGGACCATGGCATCGCGTAGCGCGGTGAGCAGATGCGCACGCTCGATGGCGTAGCGGATGGCCCGCACCAGCAGGCGCGCGTTGATCTCGCTCTTGACGATGTAGTCCTGCGCCCCCCGGCGCAAGGTCTCCAGGGCCGTCTCTTCATCGTCGTGCCCGGTAAGCACCACCACCGGGGTCTCCTTGGCGCAGGCGTGGACTTTTTCGAAGGTCTCGACCCCGCAACTATCGGGAAGGGTCAGGTCCAGCAGGATCACGCGGTGGTCTTTCAGCGCCGCAAGACCATCGGCCAGCGTGCTGACGCGCGTCAGGGTAAAGCGGTTGCCGCTGAGCGCCAGGAAGCCCGCCACGCAGCGCGCATCCAGCGCATTATCCTCGATGAGCAAGACCGGCGTGGGCGTTGCTGGTGTTTCCTGGGTCATAGGGCCAGCAGCCTTTCCGCCACGCGCGGGAGCGGAACGACCTCACAGGCGCCGCCGCGTTCGATGGCCTCCCGTGGCATGCCGAACACGACACAGGTCTCCTCAGCTTCCGCGACGGTGAAGGCGCCGGCCTGCCGCAGGGCCAGCAACCCTTCCGCGCCATCCTTGCCCATGCCGGTGAGAATGGCAGCGCGTGCATTGCTGCCGGCATTCTCGGCCACGGATTTGAAGAGCACCTCTACACTGGGGCGCTGCCGACAGACGAGCGGGCCGGTGCGGACCTCCACATAGTAGCGCGCCCCGCTACGCCGGAAGATCATGTGCTGATTGCCGGGGGCCAGCAAGGCCACGCCAGGAATGACAGAGTCGCCGTCTTTGGCTTCGCGCACTTCCATCTCGCACAGGGAGTTGAGGCGCTCGGCAAAGGAGGCGGTGAAATGCTCCGGCATGTGCTGCACGATGACGGTCCCCGGGGCATTGCGCGGAAAACGCGTCAGTACCTCGCGAATAGCTTCGGTCCCGCCGGTGGAGGCGCCAATGGCGATGATCTGGTTGGTGGTGCGCGAGAGCGCCAGCGGCTGAGCCGGCGCGCGCGGCGCCGTAGCGGCGGGCTGCGGCCGTACGCGCCGGATTTGGGCCGCCGCGCGGATCTTGTCCGCCAGGGCCACGGACATGTTGGCCACCGTGTAGGCCGCCCCCGGTTTGCACATGACGTCCACCGCGCCGGCTTCGATGGCTTCCAAGGCCAGTTGTCCCCCCTTGGTGGTCAGAGAGGAGACGATGATGACGGGCAAGGGGTAGTGCTGCATCAATTTGCGCAGGAAGGAGAGCCCATCCATGCGCGGCATCTCGATGTCCAGCACCACCACATCCGGTGTGAGTTGCACGATCTTGTCCCGTGCCACATACGGATCGGGTGCGGTGCCCACCACGACAATGTCCGGTTCCCGTCCCAGTTCGGCGGAAAAGACCTGCCGCACGATGGCCGAATCATCTACGAGTAAGACGCGAATTGCCATATCAAATGCTCCTGTCAGCTTTCGTATCTGTCATGCGCCACTTATCCCAGGAGTTGTTCCAGTTCTTCCATGGCTTCGAGGGTGGCGGCGGACACGCGTTCCACCACGGCGGTCTTCACCTGCAGCGTCGTCAGCGCCTGGGCGGAGACGGCGTGGCGCATCTCGGCGATGCCGGAGCCTACGCCGCTGGCGTCGGCCAGGATGTTGGCGACATGCACGATGTTGGTCGTCAGGAGATGCTCGGCCGGGGCGTGTTCCGGGTCGTGATGGTAGGCGACGGCCTCCACCAGCGGGGGCGGCAGGCGCCACTGCCGCAGCACGGCGGCACCGGCCTGCGCGTGGTCCATCCCCAGCACGTCGCGTTCGGCGGCCTCGAAGTCGGCCTGCAAGCGGTTGACCGCGCTGTCGAGTCTTGCCCGGTGCGTTTGCACGAAGGGATCCAGGATGATCTTGCCCATGTCGTGCAGTAGGCCGGCGGTGAAGAGCAGGTCAGGTGCGTGCAGGTGTAGTTCGACGGCCAGGCGCTCGGCGGCCACGGCTGTCCAAACCGAATGGCGCAGCAGTTCGTGGGGACGCAGGGCATAACCGGGTAAGGCCTCGCGCATCAGTGGGCCGATGCTGGTTCCCATGGTCAGTTCAAACAGGCGGCGTGTGCCGATGCGGACAAAGGCCTCGCGCAGGGAGCCGATCTCCCGACCGGTGCCAAAATAGGCGGAGTTGGCCATGCGCAGCACGTTGGCCGTCAAGCCAGGGTCATAGGCGGCCTGGCGGGCCAGGGCTTCTAAGTCGGCGTTGGGGTCATTGAGCGCCAGGAGGATGCGGTGACACATGGCCGGCAGGGCGGGCAGGGCATGCACGGTTGCCGCCACTTCCGCCTGAATCTGTTGCCGCTCGGTGTCTTGTGCGTGGGTCATACCTTACAGCTCCCTGGTTTCCCCGTGTGCCTTGATCGTAACACGACCGTCCGCCAGGTCCAGGCGCATGGTGCGGGAGAGGGCGCCGCCGACCTCCTCCGCCTTGAGCAACATGCCGTTTTTCCAGAGGATTTTGCGCAGCACGGTGTGGTTGCGCTGGCCGATGCGGAAGATGTCGTTGGGGTCCATCAGTTGCGCGCCGCCAGCCACCTTCACGATGCAACGCTCTTTGCGCGCTCCCAGGCCGAAGATCGCTTCCAGGAACTGGACCATGCCGACGTCCACATACATGAACGGACGGGTCCGGGCCTTCTCGGCGTCCAGGTTCGACAGCGGCAACATGAAGTGCGCCAGCCCGCCGACCCGGAGTGCGGGATCATAGATCGAGACGCCCAGGCAAGAGCCCAGGGAATAGGTGATGAGCGAGGCCTCGGGGTTGTCCGAGGCCTGCATGTCAGCTATGTCCACGATCAGCGGGTTCATGGCCGTTGCAGCAAAGGCGCACAGCAGCTTTGCTGATACGTGCCAGTATAAGCGCCGGGTTGTCTGTTATGCAACCCCGTTGTGCGTTGCTTAGAACCCCTTCCATGGTCTTTTCCTGAAGCGCCACCTAACGCC
>CAYSHQ010000101.1:0-7038 GCA_964430835.1 uncultured Lentisphaerales bacterium | reverse complement strand
AACTCTGGCAGGTGCGCTATGGTGTCACCCACGAGTTGACGTTTCCCACTGCCGAGTCGAGGATCATCTTGGAAAGGTTGGCTGTCGATACGGAAAGAGGAGTTGCCGCACAAGCCTTCGAAGTCTATTCGCGATTGTTTGTTGATGTGGACAAAGGTATCGCCAGCAAGGCCTTTGACCGCGGCGATTTCAATCTTAGTGGCGGCAGAGGGCCTGAAGGCAGGTTCAAAACGACCCGTTACTGGCTTGCTGACCTCAAGCGTAAACCAGATGACGGCGAGAGGACCTGGGATGACGAGATAGGGTCCCGCTCGGTTCGCGCGCTCGGTCTGCTAGGCGATGCCAGCGTCCTGCCCGAACTGGCGGGTTTGCCGCGCAGCCGCAAGCCCGGGTTTCTAACCGAGTTGGCGGCGGCATATCGGCGCCTTGGTAGCGACGAGTCCTATCTGGCTGCGGTCGCGCAGGTCCTCGCCTTGCCCGTGAAGGACAATCTGCCCTATCAAACCATTGCCATTGGATATCTGTTGCAGACGCACCCCGCCCCGGCGAAGCAGGCATGGGAGCGGATCCATGGGGAGCTTGCCGGGTTGCCGGATCTTTCACCCGCATGGGTCTTTGGCCACTACCTCCAGCAGGAATCTATTGCGGGTGGCACTCTCACTGCGCCGGACGTCGAGAAACTGCGCCGCTCCGAGGTCTGGCAGGTGCGCTATTGCGTGAACAACATGTATCCTGTCCTCCCGAGTGATGCGAAGCCGATCATGGAGCGATTGTCAGTCGATCCGAATGCCCGTGTCGCCCAACAGGCATCAAACCATTGCCATTGATTATTTGCTGCAGACTCACCCCGTCCGGGCCAGGCAGGCTTGGGAAAAAGTCCACTTGGAGATCGCCAAGCTCCCTAATCTTAAAGCGAACTGGGTGTATGGGCATGTCCTGCAACGGGAGCAGCTGCCTTGACGAGGGATTTCCAAGAAATCAATGGCTCAGGTCAACGGTACGATAGCCCGGCCATCATCCCTGCCGGCAAGACCGACTGCGCGTGAACCCGAACGGATAGGACGTACAAGCTGTACTCCGAGCGGGGGGCGGAACAGCTCCGTGTCGGATAACGGCAGTTCTGTAAACTATTTGGGCGGGGGGGCTTGGATGAGCCTGCCCGGAGAACCGAGGGTCGCCGGATGTGTACGGCGGCCAAATCGAGCCGAATCGTACACTTGACAGCCTACTCTTTTAAAAAGTGCGACTGGCTCGCCATATTACGTTAGCCTAGAATACGCGCATGGAGATTTCTGACATTTACGTTCACGATGCTCAGCTTTACCGAGTTGTCGAGGACATCGAGGCCGACACGGTGACGATGGAAGTTGACCTGCCTATCCTTGATCGGGATGAGCAGCAAGGTTCGGCTCAGCCCAAGGCGCAGGCCGCAGGTGATCGCTGTCGGTGCCTTCCTGTTGCGGCGGCGGGTCCGGCGGCCCCGCCCTACCGGCCTGACGACGACCACTTGCCACCCAGTCGCGGCCAGTCGCTAACACCTAGCACCTAACACCTAGCACCTAACACCTTCCTACCGGTCTGGCGGCTACGCTGGCCGCTATCACCCCGCCGCCAGATTCACCAGCTTCCCGGGGACGACGATAACCTTCTTCACCGTCAAGCCGGCGAGGTGCTTCTGGACCTGCGGATTGGCGAGGGCGGATTGCTCCATCTCCTCACGGCTGACACCGGCCGGCAGCTCAATCTTGCCGCGCACCTTGCCGTTGATCTGCAACACCACCTCCACCGTGTCAGCGGCCAGGGCCGCCCGCTCGCAGGCCGGCCAGGGGGCCTGCATCACGCCCGGCTGATGCCCCAGCTCTACCCAGAGCTCTTCCGATACGTGCGGCACAAACGGCGAAAGGAGCAGCACCAGATTGTCCAGCGTGGCTCGATAGACCGCCTTAGCGGACGCCGCACTGGCCTCCGTGACCTTCAGGTCGTCCAAGGCATTCAGCAGCTCCATGGCTTGCGCAATGGCGGTGTTGAAACGGAAGCCGTTCTCAATGGCGTCCGTGACGGATTGGATCGTCTGGTGCAGCTTGCGATAGAGGTCGCGCTCCGGCCGCGCCATCTGCGCCAGTACCGGGGGGGTGCCCGCCGCTTCCCGCAGCAGCTCGCGCGTCTCCCAGACCCGCCGCCAGAGGCGATTGAGGAAGCGGTAGGGGCCCTGAATGCCGGCATCCTGCCACTCCGCGTCCATCTCCGGCGGGCCGATGAAGAGGGTGTAGAGGCGCAGTGTGTCCGCGCCGTAGTTGGCGATCAGCTCATCCGGGCTGACGGTGTTCCCCTTCGATTTGGACATCTTATAGAGTTTGCCGTCGTCGGCGCGCTTGCAGATCATCCCCTGGGTAAAGAGCGCGGTGAACGGTTCTGTGAACTGGCACCAGCCGGCATCGTGGAGCACCTTAACCACAAAGCGCGAGTAGAGCAGGTGGAGCACGGCATGCTCCACGCCGCCGATGTACTGGTCCACCGGCAGCCAGCGCGCGACGTCCGCTTTATCGAACGGCTGCGTGTTGTCACGCGGGCTGACATAGCGCAGGAAGTACCAGCAGGAGCAGAGCCACTGCGCCAGCGTATCGGTCTCGCGCTCGGCGGCACCGCCGCAGGTGGGGCAGGTGGTGTGGCGGAAGCCGGCATGGTTGGCCAGCGGGTTGCCGCGCTCCGACTGGAAGTCGACATCATCCGGCAGCAGCACCGGGAGCTGATCCTCGGGGACCGGCACAATGCCGCACTGCGGGCAGTGGATCACCGGAATGGGTGCGCCCCAGTAGCGCTGGCGACTGATGAGCCAGTCGCGGATGCGGTAGTTGGTGGTGAATTCGGCGAACTGCTGGTCCTGGCCGTGCTGGATGATATCGCGCAAGGCCTCGCGATTGGGGCGGCCGTTGAACTTGTCCGAATCGATCATGGTGCCGTCATCTTCGAAGGCGGCGGCCATGTCATCGGCGACCAGCGGGTCTTCCGGGTTCTGGATGACGACGCGCACCGGGAGCTGGTATTTGCGGGCGAAAGCGAAGTCGCGCTGGTCGTGCGCGGGCACGGCCATGACCGCGCCGGTGCCATAGTCCATGAGCACGTAGTTGGTGACCCAGAGCGGGACCGCCTCGCCGGTGTAGGGGTTGGTGACGTGGAAGCCGCTGAAGACGCCTTCCTTGGCGGTGGCGTCGGCGGCGCGTTCGGCGGCCGGGATCAGGGCCTGGCGGTCGATGAAGGCGCGCACTTCCGCTTCCTGGGCTGAGCCGGGGAGGAGCTTCTGCAGCAGCGGGTGTTCCGGGGCGATGGCCATGAACGTCACGCCGTAGATCGTATCCGGCCGGGTGGTGAAGACCGGGCAGGGGTCGCCGGTCTCGGTAATGGTGAACTGCACGCGGGCACCTTCGGAACGGCCGATCCAGTTGGCCTGCATCTGCCGGACCTTCTCCGGCCAGGCCTGCAACTGGGAGAGATCGTCGAGCAGGCGCGGGGCATAGGCCGTGATCTTGAAGAACCACTGCTTCAAGTTACGCTTGGCCACCGGGCGACCGCAGCGGTCGCAGGTTCCCTCGGCGGTGACTTCCTCATTGGCCAGGGTGGTGCAGAGTTCGCACCAGTTGACCGGCGCCTCGCGGCGGTAGGCCAGCCCCATCTTGAGGAATTGCAGGAAGATCCACTGCGTCCAGCGGTAGTAGTCCGGGTGGCAGGTGGCGACTTCGCGCCGCCAGTCGTACCCCACGCCCCAGGAGCGGATCTGCTCCTTCATGTGGGCGATATTGCCATAGGTATAGGTTTTGGGGTGGGTGCCGTTCTTCTTGGCGGCATTTTCGGCGGGAAGGCCGAAGGCGTCCCACCCCATGGGGGCCAGTACATGGAAGCCGCGCATCTTCTTATAGCGCGCCAGGACGTCGCCCATGATGTAGTTACGGCCGTGGCCGACATGCATGGAGCCTGAGGGGTAAGGGAACATGGTCAGGCAGTAGAACTTCGGCTGCGTGGTCTGCGTGTCGCAGGCAAAGGCCTGCTGGGCATCCCACCAGGCCTGCCACTTGGGTTCGATCTCGTAAAACGGGTATTTTTCTTGCATGCGCGCACCTGCCACTGCCGCTTTGCCAGCGGCTTTCCGGGTTCGGGAACAAACGCATGCCATAGTAAGGAGCGGAACGCCAGAATGCAATCCAAAGGTCTGGATCCTGAACGGGGGGGTGGTAGGTGGTAGGTGGTGAACCCTGAACCCTGCCCACCGCAGTCGCGGCGCTGGACTTTCGGTCCCCATTCTGACATGCTGCGCACCATGCGACGAGGCCTCTGCCGCCCAGACCGATGGCGGCCTTCGTCAGCCTGGTCCTTAAATGAGTTCCAGTAAAGGGGTGGGGGAGATACCATGCGGGATCAGCGCGAGTGGTTGCAAGGCGAAGTGACGACCTGGGAACGCGATGGTCTTATTTCGAGTGAACAATCGCACGCGATCCTGGCGCGCTACCCCGCGTCGGGCGCGGGTGCGCTCCCGTGGGGGATGATCATCTTCTCCTGTCTGGGCGCTGTAGTTGTCGGGCTCGGCCTGATCCTGCTGCTGGCCTACAACTGGGCGGCCCTTTCGAAGTATGCCAAGCTGGCGATTGTGTTCGGCACCCTGGCGGCGGTACACGTGGCCGGTCTGCGCCTCTTCTTGGGGCGCGGACGATTCCAGCCGCTGGGCGAAGGGCTCTGCCTGCTCGGCACCATGCTCTTCGGCGCGGGCATCTGGCTGGTGGCGCAGATCTATCACATTAACGAGCACTTCCCGAACGGCTTCCTGATCTGGGGGTTGGGCGCGCTGGGGATGGCGCTGGCCATGCCCTCCATCGCGCAGGCCATCCTGGCCACTGTGCTGCTGACCATCTGGAGCGGCACCGAACGGATCGGGTTTGATACCCCGGTCTGGATTACGCCGCTGCTGCTGGTGGCCGTATTGGGCCCCCTGGCCTGGCGGCGCCGCTCCCGCCTGCTGCTGGGTACGCTAATCCCGGCTTGCTTGATGGCCTACGGCTTCACCCTCCCGATCGATGGGCTTGCCACTTGGAAACTCTTCTCCGCACTGCTCAGCCTGTCGGCGCTCTGCCTGGCGGGTGCCTACCTGACGCGCCACATCGGGACCTTTGCCAGCGCTGCACCGGTCCTCCTGTTCTACGGCAGCGCGGTCTTCATGGTGCTCCTCTACCTGCTGAGTTTTCCCGGTCTGGCGCATGAGTTCTTTTCCTGGCACAGCCAAGAACTGAACTGGGCAGGCAGCAGCTATGTCCTGATCCCCCTGCTCGGCGCCCTGTTGGCCTGGGGCGCCGTGGCCCGGCTGCGGCTGACCAGCGGACAGGTGCGCCAGGAAGGGCTCTCCGGCACCGAACTCGCCCTCATCCCGCTCACCGTGATTCTGGCCGCCATCGATCTGCTGGTACTGTCTGAACGCGTGGACAACTGGCTCATTGCCGGGCCGTTCAACCTAGTCTTTATCGGGCTGGCAGCGTCTTTGATGGCGCGCGGCTGCCGCGACGGCCTGATCAAACCGACCGTTTGGGGGTCGATCCTGCTGGTCCTGCTGGTCGTGGCGCGCTATTTCGATCTCTTTGATAGTCAGTTAACCCGCGGCCTGGTCTTTGTGGTTATGGGGGCAATCCTGCTGGCTGAGGGGTTCCTGTACAGCCGCGCGAAAAAGCAGAAGCAGGCAGGAGGTGCCGCATGAGAATCCGCATCCTGATCGGCGTGGTGGTGCTGCAGCTCCTGGTGCTGGCCTACATGGCCGGGGAACGCGAATGGATTGTACGCTATGGCACCGTCGTGCGCCTGCAAACGGCCCCGCTGGATCCGCGCGATCCGTTCCGCGGCAATTACGTCCGGCTCGACTATGCCATCAACCATGTGTCTGCCTCGCTGCTGCGCGGCGCGCTCACCAATGCGTGCGCGGCGGGGAGGGCGCCGAAGCTGCAAGACAAACCGCTCTATGCGGTACTGCAAAGCGCCGACGACTGCATCACCGGCTTGGAGTACGTGACCGACCGCAAACCAGCCAGCGGCCTCTTCTTGCGGGGCAAGGTGGAGCGCTATTGGTACAGCGGCCAGGGTGTCATTCCGTTGCAATACGGCATCGAGGCGTACTTCGTGCAGGAAGACAAGGCCAAGGCGCTGGAGGAGCGCCGCCGCCGCGATGGCATCCAGGTCCCGCTGGAGATGGACGTCGCGGTCTCGCGCCGCGGCGTGGCGGTGCTCAAGGGGCACCGCTGGTCCCCCCTTGGGATTGGCCTGCAGCTCGATACCGTGACCTTATCCAACCGGACTACCCAGCTTCGCAAGGCCACCGTGCAACTGGTAAACGTCTCCTCCAACGATCTGGCCGTGGTGGACCTCCCGGCCGCGCGCTCCTTGGTGCTGGAGAATGATGCGTTCCGCTCCTGGAGTAGTGGTCGCGACCTGAGCTGGGTTATGGCGGGTAAACCGCGCGCTGCGGTGACAGATGCCGACGTAGTCGTGCTGAAGCCCGGTGAACAACGGCAGATCACGGTGGATCTCGACCTGCCGAGCTGGTTTGTGACCAACGGTTCCACGCCGGCCCAGCCGCTGCGAGATCTGCCGTCCGGCAGCATGTTCCGCCTGATCTACCGGCCGCCGTCCCGTGCGGAGTGCCGCACTCTCACGCAGGCCGCCCTGATCTGGCACGGCGAACTCCCCAGCACCGCGTTTTTCAGCGGCGGCGGACGGGTCGATTAACGCCCGCCCGCACGTCTGCCTGCCTGTCCGCAAGCGCCGGCAGGGCTGCAAGGGGTCAGGCTGGGTCAAGAGTTTGGCCGGTCTGATGCTGGTCACGTATGCGCATCTGACGCAACGCGAGCCCGCCGGCCGGTTGGGATTGGCGACGGGGGCGGCGTGAGGTATCAGATCCGGCAACTACACCGTCAGATGGCAAGCCACGCCAATCTCCGGCAGCAGGTCGCAAAAGCCACCAACGTGCTGGAGGCGTCGCGTGAGTGCAGGGGAAACCGCATTGCTTAG
>CAYSHQ010000100.1:0-7039 GCA_964430835.1 uncultured Lentisphaerales bacterium | reverse complement strand
AGGCGCTCGGCGCGATCATGCGCAAGATCCAAACCACACACCGCGCCTACCCCCTGCGCGACATCGCCCGCCTGTTCCTCGACAACGACGCGGCCTACCAGATCCGGATCGAGCCGAACAAGGGGGAGACCGTCCCGCTCTTCCAGTGCAAGGTCTGCGGGGTCCCCGCCCTGAGCGAAGAGGAGGTCCGCACCCACCTGCTGGCCACGCACCTGGCGGACTTCTTCGATGTCGCCGAGATCGAGACCGAGCCGCCGGCCGGCAACTTCTCCTGTGTCGCGCGCTGCGGCATCAGCGGCGAACTGCTGGGTCCGCCCAACCACCACAGCTACAGCGCCCGGGTGCAGGAGATGCTGCGCACCCGCTTCGCGCACATGGGCTCCGACGCCTACCGGGCGCGCATCGAGATGGTGCGCGACGCGGAGGTGATCAACCAGTGGCGCGAGTCCTGCCGTAAGAAGACCGTCTATCGCCGTAAGCGCGTGGCCCCCGCGCCCCTGCCGACAGAATCTGCTGGTGCGGAGAGCGCGGGCGCGACGGAAGCCGCAGCCGCCACGCAGGAGCACGAGCAGCCACTGGGCCCGGCCATGGAGCGGGCTACCGCGGAACTGGTTTTCCAGCGTGAGATCCTCCCGGAACAGATCAGCGCGGCCAAGCACCTGATCTGCCCGGCCGGCGCCATGCGCCGCACCCCCACCGCCCGCTTGCTGTCTTGCGTACGCGAGACCATGAACCGCGAGCTGCGCTTCCCGGCCTCGCTCTTCTTCGCGCTGCGCGGCGCCTTCCGCCACCGTTCGCTCCACCTCTTCCGCGCCAACGACGAGCGCGGCCAGGAGTTTGTCGCGGCCCGCGCTGCGGCGACGCTGGATGCCGCCCATGTGGTCTCCGAGCTGCGTCAGGTGCTGGAACACATCAACCAGAACCCCGGCTGCACCCGGCCGGATTTGCTAGCCGCACTGGCCGGCAGCGACGAGGCACGCCTGGTCCACCTGACCACCCAGCTCAACACGCTGGTCGAGAAGGCCCATGTCATCGAATACTACAATGGCGTGCTCTGTCCGCCCGCCCCGCACCCGGTCTTCCACTATCTGCCCGGCGAACGCGACGGCCGGCCACAACCGGCCAAAGCCGAGCAGCAACCCGCCGCGCCCAAGCGCGGTACTGGTGCCACCGCAGAACCGCAACCCGTGACACCCCCCGCCACGGAACCGCCGCCGGCAGACAGTGCCCCGCAAGCGGCAGACAGCGCCCAGCAGCCGGAAGCCAGTGCGCCGCAAGCGGCAGACAGCGCCCCACAGCCGGAAGCCAGCGCCCCGCAAGCGGAGGCCAGCGCGCCACAGCCGGAATAGTCTGACACCGCCAAGCCGCCCACATGCCCGACTTCGCCTTCCTGCTGCACGTCCCCGCGATTATCAAAATTGCGGTGATTTTTGCCGGTTTGCTGGTTGCCTTGCGCCAGCGTGTGACGCTGGAACTGGCCTTACTCGCGGGCGGCTTCCTGCTCGACCTCTGGTCCGGCCGCGGCCTCTGGCAAACCGTATGCGACTTCGTCAGCGGCTTCGCGGATGCGGAGCTCTGGATGCTGTTGCTCATGACGCTGCAGATCGTCGAAGTCGGCCGTTTCATGACCGAACGCGAGAACGCCGACGAGCTGCTCGGGATCACGATTCGCCTGGGTGGCCGCCACGGGCGCATGGTATCGCTGATGGCGCTGCCGGCCGTTATTGGCCTGGTACCCATGCCGGCGGGTGCGCGCTTCTCGGCGCCGTTTGTCGAGCAGATGGCGGCCGGGCGCGACGCCGCCTGGAAAACCACGGTCAACTACTGGTTCCGCCATCTCTGGGAGTACTGGTGGCCGCTCTACCCTGGCGTGATGCTGGCGGCCACGCTCTTCAATCTGGATGTGGCGCGCTTCACGGCCACGCTTTGCCTCTTCACCCCCTGGTCCATACTGGTCGGGTACGTGCTCCTCGTGCGGCCGCATCGCCGGGAGTTGCAGATTGACACCGCCACCATCCCCCCGTCCCGCGGCCGCCAAGCCATCACGCTGGCGCCGCTGATCACGGTGCTCGCGGCGGTCTTTCTGCTCCCGCTGCTGCCCGGACCCTGGCGTAGCGACCAGGGGGCCGCGCTCAAGCTGCTACCCGCCATTATCGGGCTGGCCGTGGCATTACTGATCATCTATGGCGACGAACTACGGCGCGCGCGGCGGGCTGGCCTCGCGCGGTGGCGCCCCCCGGCCTTCGGCTCGGCGATCTGCAACCGCCGCTCCGCGGGCGTCTTCCTCGCGCTGATAGGGATCATGCTTTTCAAACACATGCTCGAATGCTCCGCCCTCCTTGGCGAAGCCGCCCGCCAGCTGCACGCCGCGCATGTGCCGGCCATGCTGGCCGTGATGATCCTGCCGTTCGTGGCGGCGCTCGTCACCGGCGTAAGCGTGGGGTTTGTGGGTGCCTCCTTCCCCTTCGTGGTGGCGTTGCTGCAGGCCCCCGACTCCACGCTCACCCCCCTGGCCACGCTCTTCCTCGCCTATGGCAGCGGCTTTACCGGGCTGCTCCTCTCCCCGGTGCACCTCTGCCTGCTTCTGAGCCGCGAATATTTCCAGGCCCCATTTCCGCAGGTGTACCGACTGCTGATCCCCCCCTCACTCCTCATCCTGTTCGCCGCGCTGGTCGGCTACGGCATCTTCGCCTGGCTGCACCTCTGAGGGCATCGGGCGGTGGCGGCAGGGGGGGCCACCGCAGCCGCGGGCCGAACCGGTCTTGAGCGGCCTGGCGACTGGCAAACAAGAAAGCACCCTTGCGCAACCCAGCAGGAGTCATGATGAATCGAATCGGCAACGACGGCGCGGTTTCACGGGTGGCTGACGCGTTGCTCTGCCGCCGGCAGACGTATGGCACGCCAGCGCACCATGCGCAACAGCCAGCCCGATCGGCAGCTCGTCCGCCCGGAGCGTCGGCGACGCGGCCAGCGTTTTCGAAAAAGGGCGGGCTGCTCCTGGCAACCATGCTCCTCATCAGCGGGTGCGCCACGTATGCCATCAGATCCGACACGACCCCGCAGTGGGGCGCACCCCAGCAGAACCTGCAGCTGGGTTTGGCAATGGCGCGCGCGACCACCGACGACCCCAGCGAGATGACGCTCACGCTGCAGTTCCGCAACAGTGGGAGCAACCCCTGCCACCTCAACACCAGCGGCAAAGTAAGTTGGACCGCAGCGTCGGAGCCACCCACCGCCAGCCGCAGCCGCGCCTTCTACCAAGGCTCCCTCGACTATCCCAGGCACGGTGACGGGGCCGAAGCGCTCGACGCGGTGCTCCTCCCGCCTGGAGAGTCGGTTGAGCGACTGCTGCAGATCAAGATCCCGGCGCTCACCACCGGACAACGCTATCGGATCCAAGTCTCTTACGAGAACGCATGCAAGGCTGGGATCGCCTCCGACGCACACTATGTAACGTGCATCGATAAGACCTTCAAGACCGACCGCCACGACGACATGTGGCAGGGGAGACTCTCCAGCGGGGTGCTGCTCTTTACCGTGGAACCATAGAGCTGCCCACGGGGAGCAGGGAAGCCGCGTGAGCCGCCCTACTCCACGGTCACGCTCTTTGCCAGGTTGCGGGGCTGATCGATCGGGCAGCCGCGCAGCCGGGCCACGTGATAAGCCAGCAACTGCAGCGCCACCACGGCCAAAATCGGTGCGGTATAGGGCCCGGTGCGCGGCACAAAGAGGCAGTCCGGCACGAGCGCCGCCACTTCCGTGTCGCCCTCCGTGGCAATCGCGATCACCGGGGCCTGGCGGGCCCGGCACTCCTGCACATTGCCCATCGTCTTATCGCGACCCGGCACATCGAGCAGCAGGGCCACGACCGGCGTTTGGGCATCCAGCAGTGCGATCGGCCCATGCTTAAGCTCAGCCGCGTGATACCCTTCGGCATGGATATAGCTAATCTCCTTGAGCTTCAAGGCGCCCTCCATGGCCGCCGGATAGAGCACGCCGCGCCCGATGAAAAAGGCGCTCTGCGCGGCGACCAGCTTACCGGCCAGCGCCGCAATGGCGGCATCCTGCGCCAGCACGCGCTGCACCAGCGCCGGCACCGCCACAATATCCTGACAAAGCTTAATGCCCGCCTCGCGCGATAAGCGCCGGCCACGCCCCAGCACCAGGGCCAGCAGCAACAAGACCAACACCTGAGAAGTAAAGGCCTTGGTGGACGCCACGCCGATCTCAGGGCCGGCATGCAAGTAGACGCCGCGTCCGGCTTCGCGCGCGATGGTAGAGCCCACCACGTTACAGACGCCCGCCACCAGCGCCCCCTTGCGCTGCGCCTCCCGCACGGCCGCTAGCGTATCGGCCGTCTCGCCGGACTGGCTGACCGCCACGACCATGCTATCCGGCCCCAAGATCGGGTTACGATAGCGGAACTCCGCAGCCTGCTCGGTATCCGTCGGGATGCCTGCCAGCTCCTCGATGGCATATTGGCCGGTCATGCTGGCATAAAGCGAGGTGCCGCAAGCCACCAGCACCAGGCGGTTGACCTCGGCCATCTCGCGCGGCGTCAGGTTCAATCCGGCCAGCACTGCGGAGCCGGTGCGCAGATCCACCCGGCCGCGCATGGTGTTTTGCAGCGATTCCGGCTGCTCGAAGATCTCCTTGAGCATGAAGTGGGCATGGCCGCCCTTTTCCACCGCCGAGTCATCCCAATCGATGTGCGAGACGGCGCGATCCACGGGGATCTGATCCAGATTGCGCACATCCACGCCATCGGCCCGCACCAGCGCCACATCGCCATCCTGCAGGTAGATCACCTGCCGCGTGTGCGCGATGATAGCCGAGGCATCGCTGGCCACCAGCGTCGCGCCGGCACCCACGCCGATGAGCAACGGGCTGCCATTGCGCGCGACCACGATCTCGCCGGGGTGCTCGGCGGTAAAAACCGCCAGGCCGTAGGTGCCTTCCACATGCTTCAAGGCCTGTGCGACCGCCTCGAACAGGTTGCCGCGGTAGCACTCGCCCACCAGGTGCGCCAGCACCTCCGTATCGGTCTGGGAAAGGAAGTGGTGGCCGCGTCCCTCCATCTGGCGGCGCAACGAGGCATAATTCTCGATGATGCCATTATGCACAAGGAAGAGGCGACCGGACTCGTCGGCATGCGGATGGGCATTGGCCTCGGTCGGTGCACCGTGGGTGGCCCAGCGGGTATGGGCGATGCCGACCGAGGCACGGGCGCGCACGGAAGCTGGCCATTCGGCCGCCACGCGTTCCGCCAGCTGCGCCACCTTGCCGACACTGCGCACCACGTGTGCCGCGCCATCCACCAGGAACGCCAGGCCAGCAGAATCATACCCCCGGTATTCCAGGCGCCGCAAGCCGTTCAGCAGCACCTCACACGCGTCAGCCTGACCTACATAACCAACAATTCCACACATGGTACACATGCCTTTCCCGCCGCCCGCCGGGCACACGCGCGTGCCCGCCCGGACTGCTCCGTCGCTTGGCCATCACCCCTGACCCAGTTCCGCCTGCACCGTCGCGGTCAAGCAGGCGATCCACTTATCGACCACGTCGGCTTCCCGCGCCTCCACCAGCAACCGGATCTTCTTCTCGGTGCCGGAATAGCGCACCACGACGCGCCCAAACGCCCCCATCTCCGCCTCGGCCTGCTGAATGACGGCCGACAACTGGGGCAACTCCTGCAGCGGGCGCTTCTCGCGTACCGGCAGACTCACCAGGCGCTGGGGGTACTCATCCATGCAATCCGCCAGGGTCGCCAGGGTCGCCTGCTTCATGCGCATCATCCGCAGGACCTGCAGCGCCGTGATAATGCCGTCCCCCGTGGTGGCATACTCGTGGAAGATCACATGCCCGGACTTCTCGCCGCCCATGGCATAGCCATGCATCCGCATGGCATCAATCACATAGCGGTCGCCCACATCCGTGGTGACCACGTGGATCCCGTGGCGCGTCATGGCCTCGTGCAACCCGAGGTTGCTCATGGTGGTGCAGACCAGCGTGTCCTTGGTCAGCACGCCCCGGCGTTGGAAATCCAGGGCGCACATGGCCAGGATGCGATCCCCGTCCACCGTATGCCCGCGCGCATCACAGAAGATCACGCGGTCGGCGTCGCCATCCAGGGCGATGCCCAGGTCGGCCTTATGATCACGGACCTTCTCCGCGACGACCTTGGGGTGCAGCGCGCCGCAGTTGTTGTTGATGTTATAGCCATCCGGCGCGACATGGATCTTGATCACCTCGGCACCGAGTTCGCGAAAGATCAGCGGCGCGATGTGGTAGGCCGCGCCATTGGCGCAGTCGAGCACGATCTTAAGCGGGTCCAGTTTCTGATTACGGATGGTGCTCTTGGCGAACTCGATGTAGCGGCCGCTGGCGTCGTCGATGCGGTACGCCTTGCCGATCTGGTCGCTGCGGATATGTTCGCTGCTGATCGGGCCGGAGAGGACATGCCGGGCGATCTCCGCCTCCATGGCATCATCCAGCTTGTAGCCATCGGGACTGAAGAGCTTGATGCCGTTATCATCAAACGGATTGTGCGACGCGGTCACCATAATGCCGGCATCCGCCGCCAGCGACTTGGTCAGGTGCGCCACCGCCGGCGTGGGGACCGGGCCGACCAGAAAGACGTCCGCGCCCATGGAGACCAAGCCGCTGGTCAGGGCGGTCTCGATCATATAGCCCGACAGGCGCGTATCCTTGCCGATCACGGCGCGCTTACTGCCATGCCCGCGTGCGCCCATGGCGCAGGCCATCGCCTTGCCCACCTGCAACGCCATATCTGCGGTGATGGGGTGGCGGTTAGCCTGCCCACGAATACCATCGGTACCAAATAGCTTTTCCATGAGATTATGCTCCAGATGCAAACCGATAACAGTATACCGGCATTGCCAACCCGTTCAAAGCGCGAAAGTCGGTCGCCTTTGGGGTCGGGCATGGTCTTTTCCTGAAGCGCCACCTAACGCAGGCTTACTGTAGTAAGGGCTTTGTGGTGCCCGCAGAAGCCGCTTTTGTGTATGCTATAAGT
>CAYSHQ010000099.1:5585-7084 GCA_964430835.1 uncultured Lentisphaerales bacterium | reverse complement strand
GTGGCATCCCAGGAGGTGGAGGCCTGCAGGCGGTCGAAGAGCGTCCGGCGCCCCGTGGCATCGAGCTCTTCCAGGACGGCCGCGAACCACTTGGCATTCTCAAACAATTGCCGCATGTGGTTCTGCATGCGGAGTTCCTCACCACAGAGGGGGGCTTCGATTAGCAGAATGGCATGCGCCAGGAGTTCCGAGAGGCCGGGTAGCGGCCAACCGGTGAGGCCGTCGCGATGACGGAAGGTCCAGACCACCAGCGTGGCGGGGGCGTGCGGGGAGAGGAGCAACTCGCGGCAACGATTTTGCACGTTCGGCAGGGCGGGATGTTCCTTCAACGCGTCCAACGTCTCGGTGAGGAGGGTGAAGGGCATCTCAGGCAGCACGCACAACAGGCGTGCCGGAGCGTCCTCTTCGGCCAGTAGCACCTGGATCATGCGGGCGGCATCCCGTGCGACCAGGCGTTGGGCGGCGTCCAGGAAGCGGTTCTTGTCCCAGAGGTGCGCGCGCATCTCGGCCGGTGGTACCGCTTCGAGTTGCGTGCGGCACATCAGGGCGGCGAGGCGGGCATAGAGGGCCGGATCGGTGTTCCAGGCACCTTTGGCGGCAAAGGCCAGGCGGTCGAGCAGGGTCGGTCGGGCGGACTCCTCGAAGACACCATTGGTGGCGTCCTGATAGGCCTCGACGCTGGCCAGGATCTTGGCGGGGTCGCGTTCGCGGGCGAAGTTAGCCACCCAGGTGTTGTCGTAGGTGCGTGTCTGGGCGTGCAGGATGATCGGTTCGTTGCGTTTGGCCGGCATTTCCACCAGCGGATCGGCTTTCAAGCCTTTGCGCGCCCGCTCCCAGAATGATTTCCAGTCGGCGGCCGCCACGATGCGGTGTTCGGTCAGGACTTGTTCCATGCGGATCACGGAGAGGGCGCCGAAACTGCGCAACGCCATGCGCGCAATCTCGTCGGATTGCTCGGCCACCATCCGGGTGATGGCCGCGGGGTTGGCGTGGCTCTGAGCCAGCAGGTGCGACTGGTCAATCGGCGTGAGGGATTCCGCAGCTGAGGCAAAGGAGAGTTGATGGCCGGGTTTGCCAGCAAAGTCGAAGGTGAACTTCCGGTAGAAGGTGTCCACGCGTTTCACGACGCCGAACCCCCAGGTCTTATCCAGGAACATGGCACCCGGCCGACACGACAGGAGCCGTTCCAGCCGCAGCAGGGCCTCGGCCGGGGAGTGATCGGTGAAGCCGGCTGCCTCCAGATAGGCGGCGGCATCGCGCTCCTTCCAGGTTTCGCTCAGCAGTTCCCGGCAGAAGAGGCCAAAGGCCCGGTCACTGGCGTGGCTGGCCGCGCGGAAGCGCAGCAGCCGCAGCAGGCCGTCGCGGTCCGTGGCTTCGACCAGAGCGTCTTCCAGCAGCTGGATCAGGTTGCTGGCGGCGGAGGCCTGGCCTGCGGCTTGCAGGGCGCGGATCTCCTCGATCAGCTGAGCAACGGGGATCGGCCGTGCTTCCAGTGCGGT
>CAYSHQ010000099.1:946-5575 GCA_964430835.1 uncultured Lentisphaerales bacterium | reverse complement strand
GTGAGAAATTCTGTTTCCTGTTGCGAAGTGGCGGCGGTGGAATCCGTGGGCATGCACAAGCTCCTTGGTCCGGCTGGCACAACTGCTTTGCCGGAAACGGGAAGGATACTAGCACATCGGACAGGCAAAGGAAATAAAACAACCGCTTACGCGATGTGCAGCAGTCGGCGCAGGAAGCGGACCAGCGGCGGGGTCAGGAGCAGGCAGGTGAGCAACCAGGGCGGCATACAGAGCCAGGGGATGCCGCCGATCTGATCGAACAGGTAGACGGGTTGCATGGAGATCGTAATGGTGGGCAGCGCTGCGCCGGGAAAGTGATGAGCCGGTTCTTCCGGGTGGAGCGCCCCGGCGCGGAACGGAATTTCGTAGGTGCGGCCAGCGTAGCGAATGAGCAGCAGGTGGGGGCGGCTATCCAGCGCCATGACGCGCCAGATGGTCTCGCCGGATGGCGGCGGGGGCGCAGGATGGGTGATGGGAAGCTGTTGCCAGAGCGCGCGAGCCCGGTCGCCTAGCCATGTTCCGGCCTGGTCCCAAGCGCGCAGCGGAAGCACGGGCTTTTCCACCGCCACGTGCTGGATCCAGCCATTGACTGCTGCGAGGCCGGGTTCGGGCGCCAGATGGGCCGTTTGGCCAATAGCGGTATGGGGGAAGCGGGCGCGAATCTCCAGCAGTTCCTGCGCGCGCGGGGGGGCATAGGCCAGGTTGGTCAAGGACCAGAGCCCCAGCAGGGAGACTGGCAGCAGTGCCAGCAGCAGCGGCAGGATGGTGCCGCGCAAGGTTTTCCGCCTGATGCGCAGAAGCACGGCCTCATGCCGACAGACGGCTTCGGTGTCCTTGCGCTGGAGGGCTTCCCGGCGCAGTTGGCGCTGGCGCTGTTTATCGGTCGCCGCACGTTGCAACCACTCCTGGTTGGTGAGCCATTTGCGGGAGAAGGCAAAGAGCAGCGCCATGAGTAGTGCGACCGTGCACAGCGCCAGATCGCGTGGCAGGTAGAGGATCCAGTCGAAGAGTGCGTCGGCGGTCGTGGCCAGCCAGGGGGGGAGGATGGCGTTCATGTTACAGCCCCTCCACAAACGTAATGCGGCCGCGGTTGCCATCCACGCGCACAGAGCTGCGGTCGGGAATGCGGCGGGTGGCGTCCGCGCAGACGATGGCTGGAATGCCGAAGTTGCGCGCGACGATGGCGCCGTGGCTCAGGATGCTGCCGCGTGCCAGGATCAAGGCTTTGGCGTGTGCGAAGAGTGCGGTCCACGCTGGATCAATCGAGGGGCAGACCAACACCATGTCGCCGGTGGGATGGGTTAGCTTGTGGGGGTCGAAGATGATGCGCGCGGTGCCGGTGGCGACGCCGGCGGCGACGGGCTGTCCGGATAGTTCGCGGGTGTTGTCGTAGTGCTGCGGCAGCCCCAGTTCTTCCAGGTTGCGGGTGTCGATGGCGTTGGGCATCTCCAGTCGGCGGGCGGACTGCCAGCGCAAGCGCCGGTGGGCGATGATGGGGAGGAGTTCGGTGTGGCGTTTCTCGAAGGTTGCCAGTTCCTGCCGGGTGAGGAAGAAGATGTCTCGGCCGATATGCCAGCGGCTGGCGAGTTCGTTGATCACCTGGCGGATGGTTTCGTACCCCAGCATCAGGTAGTGGCGGCCGGCTTCCCGATAGGGGAGCAGGCGTTGGGCTTCGGCGAGGTCGGCCCGCACTTCCTCATACAGGCTGCTGCCGCCGGCATGCCGGAGTGTCTCGTGCAGCGCCTGTTCGGCGGCGAGGCGACGTGTCACATTGCGGCGGTGCTGCTCCGCCGGTCGGCGTGCGGTTGGGCTCTGGTAGAGGGTGACAATCTGCTTCAGGTAGGAGTCGTCCTCCCGCCAGCGCGGCTTGGCCAGTTCCATCTCTTCGACGCCCCGGTGGCCGTAACGCTCGACGAATGCCTCGAAGGTGCGCTCGCCGTGGGCCACATCGTCGAGTGCCATCCATTGCTCGATGGTGGTCTCCCCTTCGAGTCCCTGTGTGAGCGAGAGTGCCAGCTGGGTGCCTGTCTCCCGGCCGAGCAACTGGGTCAGGGTATTCAGCAATGCGGCGTCGGCCATGCTGCCGAAGAAGCCGGGTTTGAGCGATTCCGCGCCGAACTGCTGCAGCGTGCGCACGATACGGGCTTGGAGCATGCTCAGCAGTTCCGGTGTGGATCTGCGGGAGAGGTCCTGTTGGCGCGCTTCGGCTACCCATTTCAGGTAGGGCGGGAGGATTTGCTGCTCAAAGCGGGCCACGGCATGGCGGCGCTGCGACCCGTTGCGGCTCCAACGCAGCAATTTGTGCAGGGCGAGGCTGGGGATGGCCAGAAGAAAACGGCCGTTCACTAGCGCGGGATCGAAGAGTGTGGGTGGCGCGTCCAGTTGCTTGGGGTTTTGTGCAATGGCCTGCTGGTCGTAGCGATAGGGGCTGCCATCTCCAAAGAGCTGGGCAGCCCGCACCGGGTCGGCATAGATCCGGCCGGCAATACATTCGATAAATCCCTGGCGGCAGACTGCGGCACCAGGCTGGTAGCCGAGATCGCGAAACATCCTTCCCAAGCCGCCTTGGCCACTCATGAAGTCGCGGATAATGTCCCAGGTGAGCGGCGTAGGCGCGGGGAGTGTCTCGCCCAGGCTGTGCGCGACCCAGAACCCCGGGCGCGGGAGTTTGCGGAGGCGATAAATCTCCTCTTTGCGGCCGATTTCAACATCTTCGCGCACATCCAAGCCACGGATGGCGCGCGCCTGGAGGATGGCAAAGGCGCCATCTGCCAGCCCAAACTCGACGTCCATCGGTTGGCCGAAGAGGGTCTCGGCAATCCGTGCCAGACGTCCCAGTTCCCGCAGTTGATCGTCGGTCAGGGCACTGGCGTTCGGATCGCGGTTGGCGGGGCGGCTGCGGAAGGGGGCAATGACATGTGTCTTTTGACCAATCACCCGCTGGCGGATCGCCAGCGTCTGCCGGTCGAGGGTGAAATGATCCGGGTGGACATCGCTGCTCACCACCGCTTCCCCGAGCCCGTAGGAGGCCTCGATGATCAGTTCGGTGGTGTCGAGGTTATGCGGGTTCCTGGTGAAGATGATCCCCGAAACCTCCGAGGGGAACATGACTTGCACGGTGACGGCCGTGCCCTCGTGGCCCGGCAAACTGTGTTCCCGGCGGTAGGCGAGGGCACGCGCATGACTCCAGGAACGGAACACGGCGTCGATGGATTGCCTCAGCGTTTCCCAGGGCGTGGCGGGGAAGGGCAGGTCCGTGCGCAGCGCATAGAGGCTGGCATAGCGTTCGGCCAAGAGCCGGGGGTCGGGTTCGCCGCCCCCCTTTCGCAGGCTGGCCTTCTGTTCGGAAATGACCGTGCGCCGCACCGTCTCGAATTCATGCGGCTCGATATCGGCGACGGTTCGGCTGAACATCTGCACGAATTGCGCATAGATGCGCCAGAAGTTAGCATCCGTGGCAGCGGCTTGTGCCGGCGCGAAGCCGCAATTCAGGATGGCGTCCATCATGCCCGGCAGGGGGGCGGTGGCACCGGAACGGACTGCGACCAGCAGCGGCGGTTGTCCGCCGAAGGTTGTGCCGGTGGCTTGTTCCAGGCGTGCCAGTTGTTCACGGACCTCGGCTTCCAGGCCATCCGGCCATTGGCCATGGTGCTCCAGGAAGAAGCGGCAGCAGTCGGTGGAGATGGTAAATCCGGGCGGCACGGGGAGCCCGACTTTGCACATGGCGGTCAGGCCAGCCCCCTTGCTGCCGAGCAGGTCCTTGCGGTCGGGGTCACCCTCGACATGCTCCGGACCGAAGAAATAGGTCCATCGCGGCTTCATCGTTTCCCCTGTCGGGCGCAAATCAACCCTTTTGCGTCTGTTGCAAAATAGACGATGTTGTCGGACACGAGCAGCGGGGCGGTGATGGTGCCGAGCCAGTCGGTGACCAGCCAGCGGCTTTCGGTGCCGGGATCCTGCGCGAGATTCACCATGTGCAAGGCACCCGGAGCGGCGAAGAGCAGGATGTTGGCATAGAGCATCGGCGGCAGGGTGGGCAAGGCCCCTTTCCAGCGGAACTGGCTGTCGCCATTCCAGGTGGTCATCAGGATCTCGCCGGTGGTCGTGGTGCAGAGTATGCGCTGATCATCGGCCACGAGTGGCAGGGGGGCGGGGGTGCAGGATATGGTCCATAATGTGCCGCCATTGGCCAGACTGAGTCCGCGCAATCCCCTGCTCGAGGCAACGGCCACGATGTCCGCGTTGGCCAGCGGCCCGGCCAGCGCAGGAAACGGTGTGGGTTGCCGCCAGAGGATCCGGCCGGTGGCGGCCAGCAGTGCCACCACACCTTGATCGGTGCCGACCAGCACTACGCCCTGGCGGACGTAGGGTACGCCAATGACGGGGGTGCCCAGCGGTGTGGACCAGCGGATGCGTCCCGCATCCGGGCCGGTCGTGATGATCTGCGTGATTTCGCTGTCGCGGCAGCTGACCAAGAGGCTCGTTTCCGTCAATAAGAAGTCGCCAGAGGCGGCGGGCGACAGCGGCAGCTGCCAGTGCAGGGCCCCGTGTCGCGCGGACAGGCAGCGTAGCTGCCGGTTGGTATCGCCAGGACGCCCGTCAGTGAAATAGACGCAGTCCTCGGTGGCA
>CAYSHQ010000099.1:0-936 GCA_964430835.1 uncultured Lentisphaerales bacterium | reverse complement strand
CTCACGCAGCGGAGTTGACGGCCGGCATCACCCACTTTGCCGTCAGCAAAATAGACGGAATCGGTGGTGGCTGCCACGGTTACGCCGGGTGGCAGGGGGGTGGCGAAGAACCATTGGTTGGTTTCCGGCGGCTTGGTGGACCACCGGAGGTCGGGGGTGGTGACTTGTGTTGCCATGGCCGCTAGACCCATCTGCTGCGCGTTGTGAATGGCAACATACAGAGTGTCTTGCAGGCAGGCGACCGGTGTGTAGGAGGGGTCGCCACGGTTTTGTACGGGTATCGCCGGCCAGCGCCAGGCGAAGCGCGTGACTTCCGGCAGGAGACTGCCGTCGATGCTGCCGGATTTGCCGGGGCCGCCGCGCCAGCCAGCCCAGAGCGCACGGGGGGCGGGCGTGGGCTTGGCGCGGTTGGCTTGCTCTGGTGTTGCGGTGGGCAGGACCGCGCTGGACGCGCCGGCTGTCTCGCCACAAACGGGCCAGACCGCTAGGCTGCAACCCAGAAAGACCAGCAATATGAAGAAGGCAGGCATGACAGTACGATGCAACAGCACGGCGGATGCCATCCGCAGCTTGCTGTGTAACAGAGTTCTCCTCGATGGGCAGGGCAACCTTACCGTGACTGGTGTAAAAATGTCAATTTCCCTCTTCCGTGCAGCGGAGGATGGATGCTAAGCGGGTGATGGTCTGTTCTTCGTCAAAGGCTGCTTCCACGGTCATGCGCGCGGCTAGCGTGCGGACGGTGCGCGTAGGGGGCGGGGTGTCCAGCAGTTTCCGGATGGCGGCAGCTAGTGCGTCCGGTTGGTCGGCTGGCACGAGGCAGCCGTTTCGGCCGTTCTCGATGATTTCGCCGGCGGCGCTGGCCGTGGTGGTAATGACCGGGGTGCCGAGGGCCATGGCTTCGAGCAGGACATTGGCTATGCCGTCCTGATCCCCGCT
>CAYSHQ010000098.1:0-7114 GCA_964430835.1 uncultured Lentisphaerales bacterium | reverse complement strand
CCAGGATCTCGGCCTTGACCTGGCGCTCGACCGCCGGACAGACCACCTCCGCCGTATAGCGACCACCTTCGCGTGGCACAAACGACCCGGTGAAGACCCCCCAGCCACCGGGCTCGGCATTCAGGTCCAGCGTTTCTACTCCGCCGACCGCGTTGGCCAGCGTAACCGTGACCGGACCGGTCGTCACCGGCAGTCCCGCGCGATCAAAGACGGTGGCATTCAGAAAGACGCGTTCGCCGCGCGTCGGCGCCTCAGGCGTGAAGAAGAACCGAATCCCTTCCGCATGCGCCAGATGGCGCTGGTGCGACATCCAGCGGACCACCTGCCCCCAGAAGCGGTAGTGGTAGGTGTCCTCGACGCCGCGACGCCAGCGCCAGGCGCTATCCGTCCCCATGAACAGCACCTTGCCGCTCCCCTGATTACGGGTCACCAACAGGGGGATCCGTCCGTGCTGGTTGCGGGCCGCGCCATGCACCGCCAGCACATCGGTGCCCGGCTTGGCGCGGCTCACCGCTGCATACCAGTAGAACCCCGGCAGATACTTCCAGACCGCCTGGTTCGCAGCCGGGTCGGCCGCCAGCATGGTCAGCAGGTGATCCCGCCCGCGCGCGGTCAGCTCCAACCGTGATTCCAGCGGGCTGCCGATCCCCTCCGCGGCCCCCGGCTCCATGACTACCGGCAGCAGTTCGCCCAGCGCACTGGTCGCCAGACTGGTCTGCTTCCCCTGACTGCCCGGTAGAAAGACCAGACCACTCCCCTGCTGCTCGACCAGCCCCTTGATCAGCGTGGCGCTCTCCGGCGTGATCCCGCCCGGCCCGATGCCCACATCGCCGAGGAAGACCACATCAAAGGCCGACAGCTCCTCGCGCGTGGCAGGGAAGGCACGGATGTAATCACGCCCCTCGCCCACCGGCAACCCCGGATGCAGCAACAGGCAGCTCACCGAGACCCCAGGATCACGCGCCAGCGCATTGCGCAGAAAGCGGTATTCCCACCGTGGCAGCGTATCCACCACCAGCACTTTCAGGATTTCCCGCCGGATCGCCATGTGAATCTCGCGCGCGTTGTTGTCACGGAAGAGCTCGTCCTGCTCCACCGGCAGCGCCAGCGTAAAGTCGTAATCACCCGCCGCCGGCGGGACCAGCAGGATGGTATCCTGGCACTGGGCCATGGCGGGGATCAGCAGCTCCTTCGTCGCCAGCACGCCGCGCGGCCCCACGAGGTCAACCCGCGTCTTCACGTCGCGTGGCAGGTGGCTGCGGATCGTAAAGGGGAGCGCGATGTGTTCGTCCACCAACCCATACGCCGGCGCGGTAACGGACTGCAACTCGAGATCCGGCAGGAACGTCTCGCTCCCGACGCTGACCGCGAAGACTGGCACGTCGCGCACCGCCAAGGCCGTGGCCGCCGACACCGGTGACTTGCCGAGATTCCAATCGCCGTCCGACAACAACAAGATGGCCCGCAGATTGCCATGCAGCCGGGCCGCCTCTTCCAACGCCTGATTGATATCCGTGCCCGGATCCGGCTGCGCGGCCCGGGCGGTGGCCTGGGTGCTCACGGCATCAAACTCGCTGACCACCACGCGGTACTTTTCCTCGAGGGGTTGCCAGCTCCGCGCGGCCTGCTGCGCCGCCAGCCACGCGCCACGCGCCAGCACCGTAGCGTTCGACCCGACCACATCACGCGTGGCCATGCTGCCCGAGGCATCGCCCAGCACCGCCACCACCGGCAGCTCCGTCCGGCGCGCTGTACGCACCCGCTCGGGCTTGCACAGCGTCACGATCAACAACCCCACCACCAGCAACCGGAGCAGCTCCAACCACACGAGCCGTTGGCCGGCACGCGCGTGCCGCAGGTTGCGCCACGCCAGCCAGAGCGCCACACTAAGTGCCACTACCCCCATCAACAGCGGGCCCCACGACAGATCCACGCTCCAGAATGACGAGGTCATGCGTGTGCCTCCCCATCCCAGCCCCGGCGTTCCCGCGTCCGCCGCCACGCCCCACCTTCGAGCAGCAGGACGGACTCCACCAGCATGCCCAGCAACGCCAGACAGACCAGCCCAAACCATAACTCACTCTTAACCGACTGGGTCTCCCGCGCCATCTCACCTGCCACAAAGTGCAGACGCACCTCGCCAAACAACTGCCGCAGGCGCGCCTGGTCCACCACTTCGGGCAGCTCTTCGCGCTCCGGCCGGTTCAAGGCCACGCGCTTGGCCCCACACTGATAAACCCCGGCCTGCCACCGGAAATCCTTCGGCTCCGTCGCATCGACGCACGTCCACAGCTCCTGTTCAAAGGCCGGCCGCCATGCGCCGCAGACCGCCACCTGCACATCAGCCAGCCGCGCACTGCCGCTGCGCCTTAGGCGCTGCATCAGCGGCACCAGCACGGTCCCTTCATGCAGGCTCGACCAGTCGGCCTGTGGGAGCGTGGTGCCAACCAGCAGCCGTCCCCTACCCACCGGGCGGCTCTGCAGAAAAGGAGCCCCATCCGCATAAACAGCCAGGTCCATGCCGGGCACCCCTTGGCCGTCGGGCGTCGCGCCAGCCTCCGTCTTAATCGAAAAGAGTTGCCGGGTGGTCACCACCAACGCCGATAGCGGCAGATTGGCGCCATTCTCGGTTTTGGACAAGGGACCGTCGTGTTCCTCCCAGGATGCTACGCGGAATGGCTTGTCCACCGCTGCGGTCTCCACCCGCCCCCACTGCAGCCCGCACGGTCCCGGCTTGTCGCTGCGCCCGGGCGGCAGGCAGAGCAGCGTGCCACCCTCCTCGACGAACTTCTGCAGCGCGGCGCGCCCGGCCTCGTCAGGGGCCTCCGCCTGCCAGACCAACAGTGCCAGGTCGTGCCAGCGGATCTGTCGGAGTTCCGTCGGCGCCACGGTTTCACAAGCCTGATTGGTGCGAGATGTTCCCGAAGCGGCCGCCGCCCGCAAGAGGCCGGCGGAAGGCAAATTCTCCGCGACCACCACCACGCGCCCCGCCGGCTCCTCGCCATAGGCGAAATAACATACATTATCGCGCCCATTGGCATCCGCCGGGATTTCCGCCTGCCCCCACCCGCCTGCCCCCACCCCGCCGGCCAGGTCCAGCTTGCCAGCATACCGAAACTGCGCTGCCTGCATCGCCACCTCCACTTGCGAGCGCGCACCGTTCAGGCAGATCGTCAGCGGAAATGGCTCGCGGGGCGGCACCGTCGCCCGGATGTCCAGCACCACTCCCAACTGGTCCCGTCCCGCGCGCGCGCGACAGGCCAGGCTCTGCAGCGACAGCGACCGGTTGGGCCCGGTATCTGCGGTAAAACCCAACAGGCAGACGCGCACATCCTGCGACAGCCCCGCCAGTTGCGCGCTGAGCGTCTGCCATTCCCGGGAAGTGGGCTTCCAGTTGCTCTCCTGGAAGTCCGAGGCCACCCAGATCTCCGTGCGGCCCGTCTTATTCTGGATGATGTAATCGATGGCCGCACGGAACATGGCCGGCAGATCGGCCGCGGTATCCGTGGGCGCGGTCAGCGCGAGATTCTCCAGCGCCGCAGCATGTTGCAGTTCCAGTGGGGTCCGCAGCACATTTTCGATCAGTACCAGCCGGCTGGACCGGCCGCCCTCGCGCGCGGATTGTGCAAAGCGTTGGAGGGCTTGGACCCGCCTGCTGGCCACACTGCCGGGCTCGACGGCCTCCATGCTCGCCGAGCGATCCAGCAGCAACACCACCGTGTCGGGCGAACCGCCGGCGGCCATGCCCAGCCAGCCGCCCACTAGCGGCCGGCTCATGGCCAGAATGATCAGCAGCAGGATCAACATGCGGCAGGCCATCAGCAGATAGTGCCGTAGCCGGGCGCTTTGCGTCGAACTGCGCGTGGCGGACACGAGAAACATGATGGCCGCCCACTTGACCGAACGGTAGCGCAGCCGGTTGAGCAGGTGGATCAGCACCGGCAACAGGATCACGGGCAGACCCCAGAGCAACCATGGCTGAAGGAACGTCATATCAGCTTCTCGGCCCCTGTTTCTTGGTCATGCGTTGCAGCAGAAACGTCGCCAGCGCCGCCTCGTAGTCCGTATCGGTGAACACGCGATGGTAATCCACGCTGAACTCGCGGCAGCCGTGCTCCATGGTGGAGAGATAGCGATCCAGCTCCCGCTGGTAGCCGGCCTTGATGATGGCGGGGTCGGTGATCAGTTGGAAATTTCCTTCCAGATCCTGGAAGCGGATCGGCCGGTCGAAGTTGAAATCCAACTCCTGCCGGTCGAGCAGATGGAAGACCGCGAGATCGTGCTTACGAAAGCGCATGTGTTCGAAGCACTCCATCAACTCGCCCACCGGGGTGAAGAGGTCAGAGAATACAATCACCAGCGCCCGCTGCCGGATCTTCTCGGCCAGGTCGTGCAACGTCTGCACAATACCGGTGGTGCCGTTCGGCTGGACCGCCGCCACCGTCTCAAAGATGGCGCGCAGGTGCGACGGCGCATCGCGCGGCGGGATATCATGCCGGGTACCATCCGAAAAGCAGACCAACCCGGCCGCATCCCCCTGGTGCACCAGCAGGTGGGCCAGCGTGACCAGCAGCCGCTTGGCGTAGTCCAGCCGGCTGCCGTGCGCCCCCGCAAAGGCCATGGAGCCGCTGATATCCAGCACCAAACAACAGCGCAGGTTGGTATCGGCCTCGAACTCCTTGATGTAGAAGCGATCGGTCCGTGCGAAGACGCGCCAGTCCACATGGCGAATGTCGTCGCCCTGTACATATTTGCGGTATTCCGCGAACTCCACGCTGGCGCCGCGCGTGGCACTGCGGTGCAGGCCGGAGACGCTGCCCGCCATGGGCAGACGTGCGTTAAGGGTCAACCGTGTTAACCGGCCGAGCACCGCCGCATCTAGCAACTCTCTGGCAGTTGGCGAGGACAAGGTCACCCCTCCGCGGTTGCCGCGATCAGGCGCCGGATGATCTCCATGCTGGTAATCCCTTCGGACTCGGCGTGGAAGTTCGTCAGGATGCGGTGCGCCAACACCGGTTCGGCCACGGCGCGGACGTCCTCCAGTTGTACCAGATAATTGCCGCGCAACACGGCGCGCGCCTTGGCGCCGAGCACCAAATACTGAACGGCCCGCGGCCCGGCCCCCCACGTGACCCACTTCTTGACCCAGGCTGGCGCGTCGGGGAGTGTCGGGCGTGACTTGCGCACCAGCTCCACCACATAATCGTACACATGTTCCGGCACCGGCATGCGCCGCACCACATCCTGAAATTCGATGATCTCCCGGCCCGACACCAGGCTTTGCAACGGCGGCAGGGTGCCGCCCGTGGTTTCGCGGGCGATGCGCCGCTCCTCATCCCGCGTGGGATAATTCACGTGGATCAGAAACATGAAGCGATCCAACTGCGCCTCTGGCAGCGGATAAGTCCCTTCCTGCTCAATCGGATTCTGCGTGGCCAGCACGAAGAACGGCTTGTCCAGGACGAACGTATTGGAACCGGCGTTGACGCGGTGCTCCTGCATGGCCTGCAACAGTGCCGCCTGCGTTTTGGGCGGCGTCCGGTTGATCTCGTCGGCCAGGACGATGTTGGCGAAGATGGGCCCTTTCACGAATTCAAAGGCGCGCCGGCCGGGCTGACTGGTCTCCTGCAGGATCTCTGTGCCGGTAATGTCCGACGGCATCAAGTCCGGCGTGAACTGGATCCGGTTGAAACTGAGCGACATCGTCTCGCTCAAGGAGTGGATCAGCAGCGTCTTGGCCAGTCCAGGCACGCCCATCAGCAGCGCATGGCCGCGGGCAAAGACGCAGATCAAGAGCTTCTCGATCACATCATCCTGGCCGATGATAACCTTCGCGAGTTCGCCCCGGATGCCGTCGGCGAGCGTGCGCAGACGATCAATGGCGGCGACATCGGCCTCTTTCGCGGCACAGGCCTCGGCGCCGACCTGCCCGGTCAGCGTCATACGGTTTGCATCGGTCATGATGTGCTCCCCCCCTTGCAATTCACCCGGTTACTCTTCAATTCATCTTCAGCAGTTCGCGCACCGTGGCCCGGATCTCAGGGTCGGCATGCTTTTTCTGCTCCCGCAGAAAAGGCGCGGCCGGGGCCCCGATCTCCTGCAGTCGTTTCTTGGCCGCCGCACGCACCTTGGCATCCGCGTCAGCGAGCTTTGGAATCAGGGCCGTCACCTCAGCAGCTATCTCCGCGCTCACATCCGCTTTCTTGACCAGCGCGGCAATGACCCACTTTTGCTCGTCCGCCAGCCGGACGAACGCTTCCTCGGTCAGTGGCATGACCGCTCCGGACAACTGCAGCACGTAGCGGGTGCCCTCCACGGCCATGGGAGTCGCCGCAACCAGCAGGTCGGGCGCGTCGGAGAACTTCAGCCCGGCGCGGTACAGATACGGCAGTTGCTTGCCAGTGGCGGCATCCGTAAACAGGTGAAATTGCGGGTTGTTCTGCGTGACCGCCGATTTCAGATCCTCCAGCCGCGCGGGCAGGGTCGCACCGTCGCCATCGGCCGCCTGTTGTCGCAACGCTTGGCCAATCACCCGCAGGTTGGCCAGGTTGCGGCTGCTTTGCAGCTGAAAGCCGCGGCGCTCCATCCCGAGCAGCTCATAACTTAACAGCGAGGCCGCGGACCACGCCCCGCCCTGGCGGACCAACCCCAGCGTAGCCAGGGCTTGCCCATTGCCCCACGAGAGGGTCAGCGTGGCCGTCTGATTGGTATCATCAAAACTTTCGCTTACGGCGCTATACGCCTCGGGGTTCCGCGTAAAATCCGTAAAGACGGTCCGCCCGCGCCCGAGCCCGGCGTTCGCTTTTTCACAGGTATCCAGGGTGTTCCGCGGGGGGCCGGAAATCAGTTGCCGGGCACCTGCCACATCGTTGCTCAGGCACAACGCGAGAAACCGGGTAAAGGCCGCCCGGGGACTCTCCTTGGGGCGCAGGTCCTGCAGCGCACCGCCTTGCGCCCGATAGATCGCGAGGGCCTTGCTCTTACGGGTCACATCGCTGGTGATCATGAGCAAATTGGTGGCATCCTGCATGGCCGCAACTTTGTTTCCTTGGCCGGCCTGCGCTTCGGCACGATAGAGCAGGGCGAGTTCTTGCATCTCCGCCACAGACGATCC
>CAYSHQ010000097.1:0-7136 GCA_964430835.1 uncultured Lentisphaerales bacterium | reverse complement strand
GTGGGGTAGGGCGCATCGAAGTGCGCGAAGGGTGTGTGCGCATCTTCCGTGGCCATTCGCGTGATCAGCTGCTGCCACGCGGGCGGCGGTCGCAACAGACACGGGCGCACGGGGGACCAGCCACGCATGGCAAATTTCATCCCGCGCGCAGCCCGGTATCCGGATCAAAGAAGCAGGCGCGATCCATGCAGACGGCGGCGGCCATGGTTTCGCCGATCTTCAACGTGCGGTGCGCATCCATGCGGCAAACCAGCCGGATCTCACCCACGCGCAGGTACACGTACGATTCCGAACCCATCTGCTCTATCACATCCACACACGCTGGGAGCCGAGGCGCGTGAGGCAGGGCCTCCGCGGAGGGCGAACCGATGTCTTCCGGGCGCAACCCCAGCGCCACGCGCCGCGAACGCCACGCGGCGAGCCCGGCACAGGCCCCACGCGGAATCGGTCCGCAAACCGGCGGGTCCTTCGAAATACAGATTCGCACCTTCGCCGCCCACCGTGCCGGAGGAGATCTCCTCGAGCCCCGCCACCATGCGTAGCATCGTGGACTTGCCGCACCCCGATGGGCCGACCAGCACGACAAACTCGCCATCCGCAATTTCGGCGCTGAATGCTTTCACCGCCGTAATCTTGCCCGGATAGACCTTGCTGACTTTATCGATAATGACTTTTGCCATGGGGATCTCAGTCTTGCGTGTTCTGTGATCCGTCTACTTCATTGTCGGTCACACCGACAGAGAACGTCGGTATCGGCATGGTGACAGACGCTGGGCAAAAGTTCTACCGGGTTGGGGGGACGGCCCGCAAGCCGTCTTACGCCTCGTCGTTCTTCGGTAGTCGGCGGATCTCGGCTTCCACGATCTTCTTGGCTGCCGGTTCCAGGCTGCCCTTGAGCGCTTCGTTATAGAGCGTGCGCGCCTCGCCATAGGCCTTGGTGGCCTCAACGGCATCGGGAATCGACGCCAGGATGTCACCAATCCGCTTGGCATTCCGCCCCAGGATCAGTTCCTTGGGGTGGATGATGTTCGTCACCGGGTCGGGGATCTCCGGCTCTTTCGTGGCACGCAACTGTTGCATGAACGCACGGAAGTAAACGACAGCTTCGCGGGGCTGGTTCTGTTTGAGCGCACGGTGGGCCTTGACCTTGGTTATGGCCATGACATGCCACTCTTCCGTGCGGTTGGAACCCGGGATACGCCCTTCAAGAATGGTGAGGGCGCGGTTGAAATCTTGCAGCAGGAAGCAGCCGTCGAGGATCTTGACCTTGGTCTCATTGCTCTGCTCGGCATCAGACAACAGCGGAAGCAACGCCTCGCCGATGGCCATCAGCATTTTGATCTGATTCTGATCCTCGGTGAAGGCATAATAATATCGGTCGAATTGGTTGCCGATCAGGGCTGCCGGCGTTTTGGCTCGCAATAAGGCCGTCAGCCGGCTTGGCAGGATGTTCTGGTCGGTGGCCATGGCGTTTGCGCACCAAAGGCGCACGGCGGTGGCAACCGCACCGGGTGTCTGGCTGGCCGCAGGACGCAAGAGGATCTGCTCGGCGCATTGATCCAGCAGGGGCAGCTGGCCGGATGCCATCAGCAGCGGGTGTATGGTTCCTAACAGACTGTCGAGTTCGCCATCGGGCAGTTGGTTCACGGCGGACTGGAACTGGTTGCTCAGGGCCGGCCAGTCGTTACGCGCGCAGACCAGTCGGACTTGTGTGGCGACGGTCAGGCGGTTGATATCTGCCGGGCTGATCTTATGTTCCGTGGCCAGCGCGAGGATCTTGGGAATGTTGGCGATACGGCCGTTCTGGAAATAGGCGCCAATGCAGGCGCGCACCAGGTTCAGTGCGTCCGAGGATGCGATCGCCGGCAGCGCTTGGTTGATCGTCACGAGGGTGGCCTCATCCTGCTGCAAGGCGATGAAATCCTCGACGCGCCACGTGTACGCCTGCCGGCGGACATTGGGCAGCGTGCCCTTGTAGGTGGCGACATCCTGCGCCCAGTCTAAGGCATTGGTGGTGTCGCCTTGATTGCGATAGTGGCGATAGACCAGTTCGCTGAACCGTTCGGCCAGTTGCGGATGGTCACTGCTGGCGAGGGCGCGCTGACGTGCGTCGGCCACCCGGTCACAGCGCAGCAGCCAGTGCATGAGACTCTCTGCCAGGGGCAGGTTGAAGGCGGCGAATTCTACATTGGTGGTGGTTGACTCGACCAAGGCGATGGCGTTGTTGGTCTCGCCGTTGGCCAGCAGCTGTTCCGCGCGGGTGAAGGTCTCGTTGATCGCCTCTTGGGTGCGTTGGATGGTCGCTGCGACTTCTTCCGGGGATGGCGAGCACGTGGCTGTTCTTTTTGCGCATCCTCCTGATAGAAGCACGCCGATCAATAGGACTGTGAATCCCCGCCGCAGTTGTTTGGTTCGCATGGCCATGCCTCTGATTGATAAAGATTTATAATTCTATAGAGTCAGGGGTTGGGTTGCAAGGGATGAGTCATTCACTTGGTTGGTGCGACGCCTGCTTGACAGGACGGGAACGCTTTGCCATAGTGTGTCCCGTTCATCCCGCCGGGTAAGGCCTGATCGGGGTGATCCCCCTGCATGGTGGGGTACTCAAGTGGTCAACGAGGGCAGACTGTAAATCTGCTGGCTAACGCCTCCGAAGGTTCGAGTCCTTCCCCCACCACCATTCCTAACAACGCCAAATATAGGCGTTGTGGACGGGAGCGCGCGGCGGCGCGGTGCATGCTGATCCTAGCGCGGCACCTCCAAAAAGAACGCACCCTCCGGCGTGCGGCATGGTTTTCGCACTTCCAAGCATCCGGGTTGTTTTGGCCGTGCTGGTGCTATTGCGTTTGGCTGTGCATGTGCGATAAAATAGCGGGAATGAAGCGGAGCTCTTCCTTAGCGCCGGGTTTCCTCCTGCCGATGTTTTGCGCGGGGGTCGTGGCCTTGTGCGGCCTGCTGCCGGTCCGGGCGGCGGGTCTGGCACCGGCGACAGTCCGGTACACGGCCGAGGGCGCAGTGGCAACGGCGTTGTTCGAGTTGCCGCAGATCCGGCGTACGGCAGATGGCTTGCTGGATTTAACGCTGACCAACACGCTTGCAGCTGAGCAGGGGGGGCAGCCGGTGCTGCCGGAGGCGGTGGTGGCCGTGGCGTTGCCGGCTGGTGCGCAACTTGCCGGCTGTGTGGTCACGCCGTCAGAAGGGGTTGTCATTTCACTGGATGGCGTAGTCCGCCATGGTCAGTTGCCAGCCTCCTATTCCTTGGGACCGGGAGAACCGGTGGATCCTGATCCTGAGATTTATGCGATGGATCTGCCGTATCCGCTGACTGTTACGTCCGGCTGGTCGGTCGAACAGCGCGGGCAGCAGCGAGTGGTCAATGTGCGCCTGAATCCCGTGCAATACGTGCCGGCCTATGGGGTGGTGCTGGTCAACCAACGTGTGGAGATTGCCCTAACGTGGAGTACGCCGACGGCTCTAGGCGCGGGGGGGGGCACCCGCAAGGTAGAGGCGTCTGACGCCCGTGTGCAGGCCAGTGCCGTCCTGGCGATCACGGGACGTGTTGATTATGTCGTGATCACCTCGCCGGATCTGCTGGTCGGCGCGGAACCGTACAGCTTCCAGACTTTATGCGCAGCCCGTACACGGGGCGGCTTGATCGCCACCACGGTCACGACGGACTGGATTTATGCCAACTATGCCGGCCACCGGCCGGATGGCGGGGTGGATAACCCCACCAGGATCCGGAACTTTATCCGGGATGCGTATGAGCACTGGGGGACGCGCTTTGTGCTGCTGGGTGGGACGGCGGCGCGTGTGCCGACTCGCAGCCTGTACGGGCGTGTGCAGACGGGGAGCGGACTGATGGTGGATTCCATCGCTTCGGACCTCTATTACGGTTGCCTCGATGGCACCTTTGATGCGAATGCCAATGGCGTGTATGGCGAAGCCACGGATGGCGAGGGCGGGCAGGATGTGGATCTGGTGGCCGAGGTCTATGTGGGACGTTTCCCGGTGAATACGCCGGAGGAGGTTGCGTGGATGGTGCGTAAGACGCTGGCCTATGAACAGGCGACGCCGGAGCAACTGCGCAAAATCAGCCATGTGGGCGAATGGCTCGGGTTCGGCGGCGTCAGCGATTACGCCACGGCCGCCATGGAGCAGTTGCGACTGGGCGGTTCCTATGATCGGTACGCCACGCGTGGTTTCGCCAACGCCGTGCAGGCGGACCGGTTTGATCTGACGGATGACCTGTATGACGCGCCTGGCTATTGGTGGGGGAACGGCGAGGTGCTTCGGCGGTTCCAGTCTGGGTATCATGTGTTCAATCACCTCGGACACGGTAACTCGGGGTATTGTTTTAAACTGAACACCGGCGGCAGTTCGAGTGACCGGGCGGCCATCGCCAGCCTGACTAATCGCTCCTATTTCCTGGCGTATTCGCAGGCGTGCGAGGCCGGGCGGTTTGATGATCGCCCGGATTGCCTGGCTGAGACGCTGGTCACAGTCTCCAATGGACCGGCGGCACTGATCTTGAATACCCGTGATGGCTGGGGACTGGGGTCCTCCACGGACGGGCCGTCGCAGCGCTATCACCGTCATTTCTGGCATGAGCTGCTGGGCGGGGGCTCTTACCGCCTGGGGGAGGCCAACCAGAAATCCAAGGAGGATGTGCGCTATGCCGTGAATGAATATAATGGCGCCATGCGCTGGTGTTATTATGAACTGACGCTATTTGGTGATCCGGCCTTGCCGTTTGGCGCCTCCATCTCGCCGGTGCCGCCGACCATCACGCATGTGCCGCTGCACAACCAATTGGCGACGGATGTCGCGTACCGGGTGGTCTGCACCTTCGGTCCGGCTGGATTGTACGAGCCGGATTCGGCGCAGATGGTCTGGACGTCCACGCTCCTGCCGGATCAGGTTAACACTACCCGGTTTACGCAGGTGGCGGGGACTACTTATGAGGCCTTGTTGCCAGCGGCACCGTGCGGAGCTACGTATTCCTATGCCATTCGCCTGGCATCCCGGGCCGGTTTGTCCGTGGTCGCGCCAACCTCGGGGGTGTACCGTTTCGCCGTGACCCCCGTGTTCTCCCTGCAGGTCGCGGGGGCGCCGCAGACGCTGGGCGCGGTGTCACCGGATTATGGCGTCAGCCAGATCGCCTCCGGTAACTGGATTCAGGCGAGTGCGCCGCTACGCGTGACGGTGTCGCCCGGGTATGGCTGGCGTTGTGCCGGATGGGAGGGTTCGGGTAGTGTGCCGGCTTCCGGCGCGAGTAATGACGTCGCGTTCTGGATGACCGGGCCATCCCAGTTGGTCTGGCACTGGCTGGAGCAGTATGCCTTTTCCCAGCGCACGTCCCCCGAGGGGCTCTTTGCCACGAACCTCTGGTGCGATGCCGGGGGGCGCGCCGCGAGCGTGGTGGCGGCCGACCAGGCTGTGCTCGGCGGTACCAATTGTCAGTTTGTCGGCTGGTATCTGGATGGCCAGCGTCTGCCGACTGACGGCAGCGCGACCAATCAGCTGTCGCAAATTCTCATGGATCAGCCTCGCGAAGCCCTGGCCCGCTATGTGCCCGCAGCCCAGGATGCGGATGCCGACGGCGTGCCGGATTGGTGGGAACTCTATTACTATGGCGATACGACGCGGGGCACCGAGGATGATACGGATGGCGATGGCGCCGGGTTGTGTCTGGAGTATCTGGCGCAAACCGACCCGCTGGATCCGAATAGCCGCCCCTTGCCGCCACTTATTACGGTAACGCCGCTGTCGGCGGTGCAGACCGCCCCGCCACCGTACGACGTGGCGGTACAGATTGCGGGGACTGCGCCGCTGGTGGTCACGCAACTCGTCTGGCAGCGGAACCAGGAGGCGGTCCAGAGTTCTGCACTGGTACGCGTGGCCGGGGACGCGCAGGCGTATCGTGGCACCTTGACAGGCGCGGCCGCCTCGGGTGACCAGTTTACCTATTGGGTGCAGGCGACGGGACGCGATGGCTTGTCGGCGCAGAGCGCTGTTTATACCACGCATCTGCACTATGCGGTGATGGCGCTGGCGCAGCCGTGCTCGCGCGGCTATGTGCCAGGGGAGGGTGGGGTGGTGACGGACCAGTTGGCGGTGGCCAACAGCGGCACGGCAGCGCTGTCGTGGCAGGCGCAGGCGGGCTTTGGAGAATATGCGGATGCCCTGCCGCTGGGGTGGAATCTCGCGGCGGCTGGCACACCATGGACCTGGAGCACGGCCCGCAGCCTCTCGGCACCGGCCTCCCTGCGCGCAGCAATCCTCTCCTCCTACGTGCCGTCCGGGCGCAGTCAGCATGCGGCCATGACGACACCGCCGCTACGGTTGGGCACCAACGCGCTCCTCGCTTTCAGCTACTGGATCAACTCGGAACTGGATGAAACACGCCCTGGCTATTGTTGGGATGGCGCGGTGGTGGAGATCTCGACCGATGGCGGGGGGAGTTATCAGGCCTTGTCCGGGCCGTATACGCATGCGATCAGCGGGTGGTCGGCATCGCCGTGGGCCGATGGTACGCCCTGCTTCGCCGGCGCGGGCGAGGGGTGGCACGAAGCCTCCTTTGATCTGTCCGCCTTTGCGGACTCGGACGTGATTCTGCGGTTTGATTATGGCGCTGATGACAATACCGATCGGGAAGGGTGGTATGTGGATAATATCCGCGTGGCGCCCGTCGCGTCCGACATGGTGGCGGGGTGCTCTCTTGCGCCTGCGGCTGGCCTGGTGGCGCCCGGCGACCGTGCGACGGTGGCCTTGCAGGTGGATACCGCCTCCTTTCCGCGGCGCCGGGTCCGTCTGCCGGTGCTGGTGCGGGGGAGCGATCCGGTTACACCCGTGTCGTGGTATGACCTGAGCGTGGATAGCCGGTACTACCCCTGCACATTGACCATCGTGGGTACGAATGGGGCCGATATCGTTTCCGCAGGCGCGGTCAGCAGCGAGCAAGGAACTGATTTTGGCGCCCGATTGGCTGGTTCGACGGGGCAAACCCACGTATTGCGCGTCGCGAATCGCAGTGATGATGCGTTGCGCATCAGCGCGGTTGAGACCACAGGCACGGGGGCGGCCTGCTTTGCGCTGCGCGACCTGCCGGTGACGCTGGCACCTCACACTACGAA